>NZ_JBQKKM010000068.1:0-21712 GCF_052116745.1 Niallia sp. Sow4_A1
TAATAGAAGTTGGTTTGACGGCCATCTTCTATTATAACGATTGGAGTTTTTTTCTGATACAACTCTACAAGTTTCATTTGCACACAGGCATAGCCTGTGGTTTAAAAAGATTAAATATAAAGAAACCTGATAATCCCAGTGGACTATCAGGTTTCTTTATTAATTACTCATCGTTCTCAAATTTTTTATAAATGTATTGAGAAGGATCGATAGGGGTAAAGTTCTTAGGTGTATAAAATCTTAATAAATCACCATTAACCACTTGGTCTGAAAGGGATAGGATGTTAGCAACCTTTTTTTGAGTTTCAATGGCTTCTTCAATTTTATCAGCTTCTAATAACTCTCCTGTCTCCGAGTTATAAAAATTGTCATCAACTGAGGAAATGGTTGGGCTAACAAATTCACCGTTTCTAAAAGGTACAAGTTGATTATGTTCTTCTGACAGTAAGTCTGAACCAAATTGAATATACTCTTTTGTATCCATACCAAGAAGGTGTAGAAGAGTAGGCAATAAATCTATCTGACCCCCGTACTCTTCTTTAATTCCACCTTCTTGTCCAGGTACACGGATAAATAGTGGTACACGCTGCAAGCCAGCTGATTCAAATGGAGTTATTTTTTTCCCTATAACCTTTTCCATTGCTGAGTTATGGTTTTGGGAGATACCGTAATGATCCCCGTACATAATTATAATGGAATTATGGTATAGACCAGAATCCTTTAGGTAATCAAAGAAATTTTCAAGTGCTTCATCTGCATAGCGGGCAGTTTGAAAATAATCATCTACTGACTTATCACCTGTATTATTTGCTTGGATAGTAGTTTCTTCTTGATTTATGGAATAAGGATAGTGATTAGAAACAGATATAAATTTTGCGTAGAAAGGTTGTTTCAAAGAATTAAGCAATGGAATGGATTTATTAAAAAAGGGCTTGTCCATAATTCCATAATCAGTCATCTGTTCCTCGTTAATGCCACTATAATAGCTTTCATCAAAAAAGTTGTTATAACCTAATGATTTATACATCTCATTCCTGTTCCAAAAACTGCCTGCATTTCCGTGGAATACTGCTGAAGTATAGCCTTTCTGCCCTAGAATACCCGGTGCTGCTTGGTAGGTGTTCCCACTTTTCATGGTAAAGGCTGAACCACTAGGTAAGCCATATAGAGAATTTTCTACCATGAATTCTGCATCAGATGTTTTTCCTTGTGCAGTTTGATGGAAAAAATTTTTAAAATATAAAGTATTTTTTTCCTTCGTTAATGAGTTTAAAAATGGAGTAACTTCTTCTCCATTTAATTTGTAGTTAATAACAAAGTTTTGAATCGATTCTAAATGAAAGTAAATTACATTCATGCCTTTGCCAATACCATAATATTCTGGATTAGGTTTTGCATAATTTGATTTAGTATAATTTATTACTTCCGTCATTTCATCACTTGATGCCATGACCCTTTGGGCAGATGCTTTTGAACTCTGTATGCCATCATAAATAGTGTAGTTATATAACCCCAGATATTTTACAATGTAATTTCGATCGAATCCCCTTGTTAACAATTGTGGTCTGTCAACTTCAGCTAAAACGAGGTTTAAAATAGAAAAAATCATAGTAACTGTAAAAATACCTAGTTTAGTTCTTCTTCTAGGTTCTTTCATATCTATTTTAACTAACCGAAAGACTAGGAAAAGAATAAGAATTAATAAATCTAGAAAAAACAGAACATCATAAGGTTTTAATAATGATAATATACTACCACTTACATCTCCAAAATTT
The DNA here is from genome assembly GCF_052116745.1 of Niallia sp. Sow4_A1. Classification (NCBI taxonomy): domain Bacteria; kingdom Bacillati; phylum Bacillota; class Bacilli; order Caryophanales; family Bacillaceae; genus Niallia; species Niallia sp. Sow4_A1. Next base: position 1,776 of record NZ_JBQKKM010000068.1, read on the forward strand.
TGAGTTTGGGTTAATGTGGGCAAAGTAATAAAATCGTTGAAAAATCGGTAATAGAGAACATTTACAAAGAGTAACAAAGATAAAAATAGATACATGGAAATTAAGATTAAGTACTTCTTTTTAGCTTTAAATAACATTGAAATACCTAAAAAGAATAATGCTGAACCGAGTGGATTTAATAGTAATAAAAATTGCTGCATTAAGTTGGAAATTCCTAAGTCAAACTGAGTGAACTGGACCAGATACGTTTTTATCCAAAGAAAGAAAACTGATAAGAGATAGAAAAATAAAAAACTTATCTCTACTCTTGTTTCTTTTATAGAGGAGACCCTCATTTTTACACCACCTAATTTAAGAAATATTAATATTAAAAAATGTTTCAAGTAATTATAAGCTTTATCTAAACATGCTTACATGAACATATATAATTATAGAGTATAGAAACAAAAAATTATAGTAATAACCAAACTGTTATGGAATAAATTTCCTTCAATATTTTGTCACATTCCTATGATTTTTATTGTGTTAACATTATGAGAGTAGTGTAATCTAACTTAAAAGGTATAGTTAACACTAAAATGAATAATTGCGCATATGTTTTTATTTAAATATGCTTAAATGTTCATGTATGCATTATTCAGAAAGGAGAAATCAACTTTAATTTTACAAGGAAAGGAAAATAAATATGAAATTAAAAAAAATCTTATATTTTGCAACCTTACTTAGTCTTGTTGTTTTAACGGCATGTGAGCCCTTAATGGTTTTAGATCCAAAGGGACCGCAAGGTCGAATAACTGCAGATGTCATTAAAATTTCCATTTGGACAATGGCAATCGTAGTTATAGTAGTTTTGTCTTTATATTTTTATATGCTTTGGAAATATAAAGCTTCTAAACAATCCAAGGACTATGAACCACCTCATATCGAGGGAAGTATTAAATTAGAAATTATATGGACTGCTATTCCCATTCTGATAGTGGCATTCCTATCTTTTATAACCATTAAGTCAACCTATGAGGTAGAAAATGTACCTAAAGGATACAAGGAAGAGCCGTTAGTAATTTACGCTTCATCTTCCAACTGGAAGTGGCATTTTAGTTATCCAGAAGAAAATATAGAAACCGTTAATTATTTGTTCATTCCTACAGATCGCCCGATTCAGTTTAAGTTATATTCTTATGGCCCGATATCAAGCTTTTGGATACCGCAGCTAGGTGGGCAAAAGTACGCAATGGCAGATATGCTAAACACATTAAATTTAGCAGCCGATGTTCCTGGAGAATATATGGGACGTAACGCAAATTTTACTGGTGAAGGATTTGCTCAACAAACCTTTAATGTTCAAGCAATGTCAAAGGAAGAATATGAAAAGTGGATATCAGAAGTAAAGGATACTGCTGACACGCTAACAGAAGATAAATTTGAGGAGCTTTTAAATCCTGGACACTTAGGTCAGTTGACTTTCAATGGTACTCATTTAGGCTTTTCACCACCACCTCATGATATGAAAAAATCTACTAGCGAAGAGAAAAACGAAGACACAGAAAATACAAAAGATATGGACATGGAGGATATGGATATGGAAGGAATGGACCATTAATTATATATTCTTCAAATAAAATTATTTTTTCTTGAAAGGAGTACTATTACATGGATTTTTTTGATAGGTTTGCTGTTCCCAATCCTGGGCCAACAATCTATGCTTCAATGGTTGCTATAGTCCTTACCATGATAGGCATCCTAGTATTTATTACGTATACAAAGAAATGGGGATATCTATGGAGAGAGTGGCTTACAACTGTAGACCATAAAAGAATAGGGATTATGTATTTAATCTCCGCATTACTAATGCTCTTCCGTGGTGGAGCAGATGCCATTATGATGCGGGCACAAACAGCTGTTCCTGATAATAATTTATTGAATGCTCAGGAATATAATGAAGTATTTACTACACACGGTGTAGTTATGATTATATTTATGGCGATGGCTTTTATAATGGCACTTATGAACTTTGTTGTACCATTACAAATTGGCGCAAGAGATGTAGCCTTTCCTAGGCTCAATGCCGTTAGTTTCTGGTTATATTTCTTTGGAGCTATGTTATTTAACATATCTTTCGTTGTAGGGGGGTCTCCAGATGCAGGATGGTCTTCTTATTTTCCACTAGCGGGTACAGATTTTAGTAAGTCAGTAGGTACCAATTATTACATGATTGCTTTACAAATTTCTGGGATTGGTACATTGATAACAGGTATTAACTTTGTTACTACTATACTAAAAATGAGAGCTCCAGGAATGACTCTTATGAAAATGCCGATGTTTACTTGGTCAGCATTGATTACAAACTTAATTATTGTTTTTGCCTTTCCCATTTTAACAATAGCGTTAATTATGGGGACAATGGATAGACTTTTTGGTACTAACTTCTTCACAACCACTGATGGTGGGATGGATATGCTTTGGGCAAACCTATTCTGGGTTTGGGGACATCCTGAAGTATATATCCTCATATTACCAGCGTTCGGAATATACAGTGAAATAATACCAACATTCGCAAGAAGAAATCTATATGGTTATAAGTCAATGGTAATTTCCATAGTGGCTATATCTGTTCTGTCCTTTTTAGTTTGGGTTCATCACTTCTTCACTATGGGACAAGGCGCTTTGGTTAATAGTATTTTCTCTATCACAACTATGGCTATTGCTGTACCAACCGGTATCAAAATATTTAACTGGCTGTTTACGCTTAGAAAAGGGAAAATTGAATTTACAGTTCCTATGCTTTATTCTTTAGGATTTATTCCTATTTTCACAATTGGTGGGGTAACAGGAGTAATGCTTGGAATGGCCAGTGCTGACTATCAATACCACAATACCATGTTTTTAGTAGCTCACTTTCACTTAGTTATAATTCCTGGGGTTGTATTCGCAATGCTTGCTGGTCTTACTTATTGGTGGCCAAAGATGTTTGGATACATGCTAAACGAGAGAATTGGAAAATGGGCGTTCTGGTTTATTTCGATAAGTGTTTGTGTAGCCTTTTTCCCAATGTTCATATCAGGTTTAGATGGACAAGCTAGAAGAATGTACACTTACTCTGAGTCAACTGGTTTCGGTATCTGGAATATGATTTCCTTTATAGGAGCTCTAGGTCTTTTAGTAGGATTTGTTTTAATAGTTTACAATATTTTATACAGTTACAAAAATTCACCAAGAAATATTTCGTCAGATCCATGGGACGCTCGCTCGTTAGAGTGGGCAACTAAATCACCTGTACCAGAGTATAATTTTGCAATCACTCCGACAGTTGATTCAACCGAGGCCTTCTGGGATTCCAAGAAAAAGGGATACAAACTATTTAGAGGTAATATTGAAAAGATTCACATGCCAAATAATAGTGGCATGCCATTTATTTTTGGATTCCTATTTTTTATTTGGGGCTTTGCATTTGTATTCGCACTTTGGATACTTTTAATCCTAGCAACAGTAGCTATATTTATTTGTTTAGCATTGCGTTCCACTGAAAAAGACAATGGAAGGTATATCTCTAAGGAAACAGTAGAAAAAATTGAAGACTCGTTGGGAGGTCCAAAATAATGAAGATTGATAATTCATTGCCTCTTGAATATAGTACCCAACAAAATCGCTTAAACATTCTTGGTTTTTGGATATTCCTTGGTGCAGAAATAGCACTATTTGGAACGCTTTTTGCCTCGTATTTTACACTTGTAGATCGGACAGGAAGCGGGCCAACTGGTGCAGAAATATTTGAAATTACACCTGTTGTTATTGAGACAATATTGTTATTAGGAAGTAGTTTTACAATAGGATTAGCTATAAATGCGATGAGACTGAAGAAACAAAAAGCTATGCTTGCATTTTTTGCGGCAACTCTTGTACTTGGTTTAGCATTTTTAGGAGTGGAAATTTACGATTTTGTTGTCTACATTCATGAGGGAGCAACTTTACAAACTAGTGGCTTTACTGCAATCCTATTCACTCTTTTAGGAACGCATGGAGCTCACGTAGCGTTCGGTATTTTATGGGGTACATTAATCATACTACAAATAAAAAGAGATGGGATAAATGAAAGGACAGCCAATAAAGCATTTATTTTCTCTCTTTACTGGCACTTTATAGATGTTGTCTGGATATTCCTTTATAGTTTTGTATTCTTGAAAGGGATGATGTAAATATGAGTGAATTATTTCCTAAAAAACATGTTATGGGCTTTCTCTCTTCTTTAATACTTACCGCCATAGCATTGACTGTTTATTTTTTTGACCTTTCATTTGCTATGGGTTCTACCATACTGTTAATAACAGCTTTTATTCAGGCTTTGGTACAACTAGTAATTTTCATGCATGCAGGTGAATCAAAAGACAAAAAAGTCATATACACTAGTATATATTATGGTCTATTTATTGCGATTGTAACTGTTTTCGGAACACTGCTCGCTTTAATATGGGGATATTATTAAAAAAGAGTACTACTTTACTCTAACCCGTTCCATTTTATAAAATTTAACAACTTTTAGATCAATAATGATAAAAATACAAAAGGCATGGTTAATACCATGCCTTTTGTGTTTTAATTAAAAAATAATTATCTTTTACTTTATTGAACAAATATAATTATTGTTCATGTGTCCAAGTAACTGATTGACCAGTTTTAGGACATGATGGAAACTTGTCTCCTTGCTGTAGCACCACATGTTCGCCATCCGCATCTATATAATGTCCAGACTCCATAACAGTATCTCCTGTTTGATGAGTGTGACTAGCATGTGTCCAAGTTGTTTCCTTTCCTGTATTGGGGCAATTCGGAAAAGTATCTCCTTGAATTAGTTCCTGTTTTGCTCCGCCTGCATCTATATACTGGCCAGATTCTTTTACAGTTTCCCCTGAGTGATGATGATCAGTAAAGTGACTCATAATTCATACCTCCATTTTTAAAATTCACTACAGACGTTATTTTTTTCTGTTAGGTATTAAAATATACATTCAAAGATTTCATTTACCATGTAACTCTAGAGTTTTTGAGTTATAGTTTGAAAAATTTGGTACAATTTTTTTAATTTTTAATTTTTAATTTTGCTGTTAATTATATACTCCGCCTTTTTAATGTGAATATAATTTAGTTTTAATGTAATTATAATTGTTACTAAAGGGAGTTAATCTATACTATAGTTGGTTAATAACATTTAGAGCATCTAAAGAAGGGTGTTTGAAAAAATATGCTATAATAGTAAGAAATTATTACCAAGGAGTAAGAATTTATGGAACATTTAGGTGAAGATAAAGATTATAATGGTTCTACAACGGATTACTATAATAATAAATTAGATGAAGAAACTCTTTTTATCGTTTCTCAAACTTTCAAGGCTCTTTCTGAACCAACAAGGATTAAGATATTACATCTACTTTCAGATAAACCACACTCAGTAAACGAAATTGCTGAAAAGTTACAAATGCTGCAATCTACAGTTTCACATCAATTAAGTTTTTTGAAAAATCTTCGCCTTGTAAAATATAGAAGAGAAGGAACGACCATTATTTATTCATGTGATGATGAACATGTTATGAGTGTTTTAAATCAAATGATAGATCATGCCCAACATTAACAATTCCATAAAGGAATGTGTTATTCAATTTGAAGGATGGGGATTTTTCCTTCCCCATCTTCATCTAAGGATAAAATATAAATTGATATTGACACAAATGCAATTGTGTACATATAATTTATATATGATTATATGTATATCTGTTCATATATTTACAATTCGGAAATTGGGGTATATCTATATAGGAGGGGTACATCTATGGGAGAAGGAAAACATCAATTAAAAAGGGAATTTACCTTAGAAGGTTTAGATTGTGCAAATTGTGCCATGAAGATTGAGAGAGGTGTTTCTTCTATAAACGGGGTTAAAGAATGTAATGTTAATTTTGCAACCCAGACTATATCTTTGCAATACGATAAAGAGCAAGAGGTAGAGATATTAACGAAAGCAGAAAAAACAATTACTCGTCTAGAACCCCATGTTAAACTTTTAGAGAAACAAAAAAGGCAGAAGAAAAAAGCTCAATCACACTCAGGTGAACATACCCATGAACATGTCCATGATCATAATCATAATCATGATCACGACCACGGGCACTCACATGCTCATGGGCATACCCATGAACATGGAAGTAATGATCTAAAGAAAATGATTAGCAGGTTAATTATAGGAGGCATTATTTTTGGATTGGGTATCTTTGCTCCATTAAGCGGGACTTTAGAATTGGTAACATTCTTAATTGCTTATCTAATAGTGGGTGGAGATATTGTTCTTCGAGCTATAAAGAATATAACTAGAGGACAGGTGTTTGATGAACACTTTTTAATGGCTTTAGCAACTATTGGAGCTTTTGCGATTCAAGAGTATCCAGAAGGTGTAGCAGTAATGTTATTTTATCAAGTTGGTGAGTTATTCCAAAGTATCGCTGTTAATCGTTCTAGGAAATCAATTAGCAGTTTAATGGAGATTCGTCCTGACTATGCAAATATTAAAATAGGTTCAGAAATAAAAAAAGTCGACCCTGAGGAAGTTTCTATTGGGGACATTATTGTAATAAAACCTGGCGAAAGAGTGCCCTTAGATGGCGTGGTCTTAGAGGGTACATCTAGTGTCGATACGTCAGCGTTAACAGGGGAGTCAGTCCCTAGAGATATTGAAAGTGGTAATGATGTACTAAGCGGATTCATTAATAAAAATGGATTTTTAACTGTAAAAGTTACAAAAGAGTTTAGTGAATCCACCGTTTCTAAAATCTTAGAGTTAGTACAAAATGCAAGCAGTCGTAAAGCTCCAACAGAGAACTTTATTACGAAATTCGCTAGGTACTATACTCCGGTGGTTGTAATAATAGCTGTTTTATTAGCTGTAGTACCTCCGATATTAATGCCTAGTGCTACATTTTCCGAGTGGTTATATAGAGCGTTAATCTTTTTAGTTATTTCTTGTCCTTGTGCTTTAGTTGTCTCTATACCTTTAGGTTTCTTTGGCGGAATAGGCGCAGCTTCAAAAAAGGGTATCTTAGTAAAAGGAAGTAACTATTTAGAGGCTTTAAATGATGTGAAGTATGTGGTATTTGATAAGACTGGTACTTTAACTAAAGGTGTATTTGAGGTTGTTTCTATTCATCCGGCTAACGGGTTTACAGAAGCTGAAATAATAAAATATGCTGCTTACGCAGAAGCATATTCTAATCATCCAATAGCAGAATCCATTAAAAAGGCTTATGGGAAAGAAATACAGGATGACAGTATTAAAAGTTATAATGAAATACCAGGCCATGGAATTTCAGTCATAATGGACGGTAAAGAAATATTAGCTGGAAACCATAAACTAATGATGAAAGAGAATATAAAGTATCACAACTATAGTGAAATTGGTACGATTGTCTATGTAGCTTATGATAAGAATTTTATCGGATCTATTGTCATTTCGGATAAGATTAAAGAAGATTCTCCTGAGGCAATTCAATCATTAAAACAACAAGGGATTAAAAAGACAGTAATGCTAACTGGAGATGCAAAATCAGTTGGCGAGCAAGTTGGAAATATCCTTGGAATCGATGAGGTACATTCAGAACTTCTTCCTCAAAATAAAGTGGAAGAGATTGAAAAATTAGATGCTGCCAAGAATTCTAAAGATAAGATTTTGTTTGTTGGTGATGGGATAAACGATACACCTGTATTAGCTAGAGCAGATGTTGGTATGGCAATGGGTGGATTAGGATCAGATGCAGCAATTGAAGCTGCAGACATTGTAATAATGACTGATGAACCATCTAAAATAGCAACAGCAATAAAACTTGCTAAGCGGACTAGAAGTATTGTTTGGCAAAATATCATATTCGCACTAGGAGTAAAAGCGATCTTCTTATTACTTGGAGCTTTTGGAATTGCTACGATGTGGGAAGCAGTATTTTCAGATGTAGGTGTTACCTTACTTGCTGTTCTGAATGCAATGAGAATATTAAGAGTAAAAAACATTTAATCATTTGGCCTTTAGCCATGGATTATACAGAAGCGGATGTTGTAGTAAAGATTCTACTAAGGATGCAGCGAAAGTAGTAAGTGATTGTTGTCTCCGAAGTCTGAAGAAAAGGCTAGCTCATAAGTGATACAGGGCCAGCTTTAACCGTTATTTTAAATGCATTATGTTACTACGAATGAAAAGTAAAACTGTAAAACGAGATGTCTAATAACGACATCTCGTTTTTTGTGTTAATACTCTGACGTAATAATAGGGGTACCAATCGTTACTTTTACCTGATCCGCCGATTCATTAGTCAATCTGTATGCGATATGAAGGTTCATATATTGATTATCACCAAGAGGAAGTTTAGTTTCCAAACGTTTTGTATATGCAGATAGCGAAATAAAATTATCTTCATTAAGACTTTGTAATTCTTCTCCCGAAAAACTAACCAATAATTCGGATGCTTCTGTATACAAAGGTTGTTCTATATCTGTAGTTCCTTGAACCGTATAAAATGTAGAATAGTTCTCTATTTTTTGTTTATACATATTGAAAATTCTTGGCCATTTGCTTTCATTCCAATCACCTTTTACATCATAAGTAATACTTAAATTATATTTACCTTTTTGAGAATAAATAATGATTAAGATTTTCTCTTCCATTTCTAAATTGGAAGACTTTTTATTCCCTTCAATTTTATAATGATCTTTCTCAGCTTGTTTTTTAGACCAAGTATAATCTTTTTCCGTTCTCATGAAAGTGGAAATTGCTTGATCAAGATCTCTCATTTTAGTAAATTGTCCAATTGGTTCTTTTATATACATACTCCATGTAGTTACCTTTATATTGTTTTTATTAGCTATTTTTGTAATCTGACTTAACTCATTATCTGCATAAAAAGCTTTAGTTTCCTTGGTTGTAATAGTTACTAGTAGTAAAAGACATAATAAAATTAATATGGATTTTTTCATTTTTTTCAACTCCCCTTATAAAAAAGAATAGCCAACTAAAAGACAATTTATACTAGATTACTATTTTTAAAATTGAATAGTTAGGATTATTATCCATTTATAAATATTTTGATTAGTTGGCTTCTCATTTTGTTTGTTCTTTATTCAAATATTGACTTGAATAAAAAGATGAGTAAGGGGTATACTATATTCAAATGTATATTTGAATGAACGAGTATAGGGGGAAAGAAATGATTAAAAAGGATATATGTGAAATTTATTGTTATGACGAAGAAAAAGTCAATCGAATACAAGGAGATTTGAACAAGGTTGATTTCTCTAGTTTGTCCCAATTGTTAAAATCCATTGCTGATGAAAATAGAGCAAAGATTACCTATGCCTTGTGCCAAGATGAAGAATTATGCGTTTGTGATGTGGCTAATATTATTGGTGCAAGCGTTGCTAATGCTTCTCATCATTTAAGAACTCTTCATAAGCAAGGTATTGTTAACTATAGGAAGGAAGGGAAATTAGCGTTTTACTCCTTAGGTAATGAACATATTCGGCAAATAATGATGATTGCTCTAACTAATATTAATGAGGTGAAAGTAAATGTCTGATCAGCAAGGAAAACTATCCGAACAAGAAATGAAAGCATATCGTGTTCAAGGATTCACTTGTACGAACTGTGCAGCCAAATTTGAAAACAATGTTAAAAATCTTTCTGGAGTACAGGATGCAAAAGTAAATTTTGGAGCATCTAAGGTTTATGTTCAAGGAAACACAACCATTGAAGAATTAGAAAAAGCCGGAGCTTTTGAGAATCTAAAAATTCGTGATGAAAAAGAACAACAAGTGGAACGAGAACCCTTTTGGAAACAAAAAGAAAACATTAAAGTGTATATTTCCGCCATATTACTAGTTATAAGTTGGTTTATAGGAGAGCAATTTGGAGAAGAACATATTCTTACGAATATTGGCTATGCAGCATCTATTGTTATTGGAGGATATTCTTTATTCTTAAAAGGGCTAAAAAATCTTGTTCGGCTAAATTTTGATATGAATACACTGATGACCATTGCGATAATAGGTGCTGCTATTATTGGTGAATGGGGTGAAGGCGCAACAGTTGTTATTTTATTTGCAATTAGTGAAGCATTAGAGCGCTATTCAATGGATAAAGCACGTCAATCTATTGAATCACTAATGGATATCGCTCCAAAAGAAGCGTTAATTCGTCGTGGAAATGAAGAGATGATAATTCATGTAAATGATATACAAGTTGGAGACATCATGATTGTTAAGCCTGGACAAAAACTAGCGATGGATGGGACAGTTGTCAAAGGAACATCTACACTGAATCAGGCAGCCATTACAGGTGAAAGTGTTCCTGTGACAAAAACTATTGACGATGAGGTTTTTGCAGGAACATTAAATGAAGAAGGACTACTTGAAGTAAGAGTAACGAAACGAGTAGAAGACACGACATTATCTAAAATTATTCACCTTGTTGAAGAAGCACAAGCTGAACGAGCACCTTCTCAAGCGTTTGTTGATAAATTTGCCAAATACTATACACCTGCAATTGTTATTCTGGCAGTTTTAATAGCAGTAATTCCTCCGTTGTTTGGTGGTGATTGGAGTGAATGGATTTATCAAGGTTTGGCTGTACTAGTTGTCGGTTGTCCTTGTGCATTAGTTGTTTCTACTCCTGTTTCCATCGTAACTGCTATAGGGAATGCTGCAAAAAATGGCGTTCTAATAAAAGGTGGAATTCATTTAGAAGAAACAGGACACTTAAAAGCAATTGCATTTGATAAAACAGGAACTTTAACTAAAGGTGTTCCAGCTGTTACGGATTTAGTTACTTTTAACGGAAATAAAGAACAATTATTAAAAGTTACAGCAGCTATTGAAAAAGGTTCACAGCATCCCCTTGCTTCCGCCATTTTAAGAAAAGCAGAAGAAACAGGATTGAATATAAATGAAGTGATTGTAGAAGATTTTCAATCCATTACAGGTAAGGGTGTAAAAGCAAGAGTTAGTAATGAAATGTACTATGTTGGAAGCCCTAACCTATTCCAAGAATTACATGGCAAGATTGAAAGTTCCACTGAAGAACATATTACCCGTATGCAAACTGAGGGTAAAACTGTTATGGTTCTAGGAACAAATCAAGAGATCCTTTCATTAATTGCTGTAGCTGATGAAATTAGAGAATCTTCCAGAGAAGTAATAGACAAGTTAAACAAATACGGAATTGAAACAGTTATGCTAACTGGTGATAATGAAAGGACTGCGTTAGCCATTGGAAAACAAGTTGGTGTTTCGGATATTAAAGCTGATTTGCTTCCAGAGGATAAACTAAATTATATTAAAGAACTTCGTGGCAAACATCAAAGTGTTGCAATGGTTGGAGACGGTGTAAACGATGCGCCAGCACTAGCAGCTTCAACAGTAGGTGTGGCTATGGGAGGTGCTGGAACTGATACAGCACTAGAAACAGCAGATATTGCTCTAATGTCTGATGATTTAAGTAAATTACCGTATACGATTAAATTAAGCCGCAAAGCTTTAACCATTATCAAGCAAAACATTACTTTCTCTTTGGCTATAAAATTATTAGCTTTAGTCTTAGTAATTCCTGGCTGGTTAACATTATGGATAGCCATATTTGCTGATATGGGAGCAACCCTTTTGGTAACATTAAATAGTTTAAGGTTATTAAAGGTAAAGAATTAATAACTTTATTAGGTGGCATTCCTGTTTTTAGCAGGAATGCCTTTTTTTAACAAGGAACAAATCAAAAATATAAGCAAGGGTAGATACAGAGAAGCCCTTTATCATCTTCAATAGAATAAAAAACAAATATCCTAGGTCAGTTTTCTAAAAATGATGTATATGTTAGAAAACAAAGGAATTTCATAAAATATTTTATGAAGTCCAAACGGGGTTGCATTCCAATAATAAATAATAAAGTACCTAGTGAATAAGTTTGTGAAAAATAACACTTAAACAATAGGGGGCGTTAGTTAATTAAAAATCAAACAACTTTATTATCAAATTCGAAGATAAGAATAATTATAGTGATACAAAATTAACAACTTTAAATAATCCATCCTACAATATATCGTAGGATGGTTCTTGTTTTTTATGTCAAAAAAACGTATTTATTATCTCTATACAATTGGAGAAAAAGAAAATGAAAAATTCATTGTCAAAATTATCATTTCAACCTCACTTTTCTTAATAAAATTAAGAAAAAAATAAAGGATGATAATTTTGCTAATAAAAAAATCTAAAAATAATAAACACTCTCTTGTTTACAAAACATCTACCTTTTATACTGAGAAGCATCTAGTTAAACTTACTTATATAAATAAAATCACCTTTAATGCTGCTAATGGAAAAAAAACAATTGAAGTTTTATGGTCAAATATAAAAGAACTGCCGTTATCAAAAAATATCTCATAGGTTATCAAATAGAAGACTGAAAGAAAAATTTAAAGTTATTTCAAAAAAGTCGGGTAGAAATTTTTAATTGCGTTTAGTTATTAAAAGGGAACAAGAAAAAAATATAAAGAGAAAAATAGTAGGGATAGTAGTTATATTTATAAACGCGCAGCCTGAAGGTAGCGCGTTATTTTTTTTAAGGCTGATTTCGTATTATTAATAATATAATAATAAGTAGTAGTAGTTATCGTACTTGACGATAAGTTACTACTCGTTTGTTTTCCGTATTCTACTTTGCTACACTTAACCTAAAAAGCAGGTGATAGCATGTGTGGTCGCTTTACTTTATTTACTGACTTTGGAACAATTATTGACCGCTTTAATATCGACTCAGCAATTGAAGAATCCCTTTATAATCCAAATTATAATGTAGCTCCCTCTCAATCCGTACTTTCTGTGATTAATGATGGGGAAAAGAATCGTCTTGGATATTTACGTTGGGGATTGATTCCTCCCTGGTCTAAAGATATGAAAATCGGTTATAAAATGATTAACGCTCGTTCAGAAACAATTGCCGAAAAACCAAGTTTTCGAAATGCCTATAAAAAGAAACGCTGTTTAATCCTTGCTGATTCGTTCTATGAATGGAAACGTACAGATGAACGTAAAATTCCTATGCGTATTAAACTGAAAAATGATCAACCATTTGGTATGGCTGGTTTATGGGAATCTTGGAAATCCCCAGAAGGAGAAATGATATATTCTTGTTCTGTAATTACCACTCAACCAAATAAGTTAATGACTGAAATACATGATAGAATGCCAGTAATATTAAAACCTGAAGATGAACAATTCTGGCTAAATCCAACAAATACAGATACTAACTCGTTAAGTAAATTACTTGTTCCCTTTGACTTTGAACAAATGGAAGCTTTTGAAGTTTCAAGTGATGTTAATTCTCCAAAAAACAATTCACCTAGCTTAATTCAGCAAATTTGTTGATGAATTAACCAATTAGTAAAAATATGTCGCCATACATAAATAAAGAAAGTTGCGAAGCTTTAACTATTTCACTATATATTTTTGCTGAATTATACCTAGGTCTACGAAAAAAGGTGAAGTCATTTTGTTTATTTTCCAAACGAATGCTAATTAATCTATTAAAGATGAATACGCTTTTTTCTTTGAAGTCAAATTAATAAATGAAACTTCCGCTCATCTCTTTAATATAAATTCTATCGTAAGATTTAAATTAGTTACCTAAACCTAATATTGTTTTATATGTCTCCATCTTGTGGAGAAAAGATTCTTCACCACCTTCAAGATATTGCAATATATGTTTAGTTATCTTGGCATTGCCATGATATCCTTGAGCTTCAACCCACCCTTTTCCATTATTTGAAGCTAGGACAATAACTTGCTCTGCACCTGCATTAGTTACTATGCTGGGGTTATGAGTAACTATAATTACTTGCCTTTTGTTTTTTATTTTTTTTAAACTTTCAACTAAATTTATATATATATATTGGCTATCCAAATTATCTTCCGGCTGATCGATAAGAAGTGGTGTATTATCGTTGGTATGTAGGCCAAAATTAAAAATAAATGTGAGAATTGCAGCGACTTTTTGTCCAAGAGATAAAGTTTCAATTGGAAGTAATAAAACTCCTTGTGATTTAGTGGATTCTTTAGAATTAATATTAAAATAAATATCAAAATCATCTTTAGCAGCAAAATACTTTCTTAGACATGCATCAATATTATTTTGATTTATAAATAATCCTTTAATTATTTCTCTATAAATTGAGTTTAAATTTTGACCTGTAATTGCTTCGTAACCTTCATTTACATCGTATAAAGACTTGTTAGCATTACTTTTCATAACACTAGATAAGCTAACTATCGCTTCTAACTTACTGAATCTTTGCCAAAGTAGTAATTCAAGAAAATCTAAAAAATCAATTTTTTCTATGATTTGGTATAGATATCTTTCAACATCTCCCCAGGTTAATAACAAACCTTTTATATGACGTTCTCTATTTATATTAAATAGTAGCTCTTCTAAGAAATCATGTTGTGGTTTATTACCGTGACCATAGTATATTTGCAAAATTTTTTTATTATTTTCATTAAAGCTGCTTATTTTTTCTGATACTATCTTTTTTCGTTCATTCATAGAAATCTTTAAAGAAGGTATTTGTTCTTTTAAATATTTTCTGTATTCCTATTAGTATTTCGAAGCTCCATAAGAAAAGAATCTATTTCATCAAACCTTATACCGTCGAAAATAACCTCTTTTACAAAGTCACCAATCTCACCTTTTTCTATTCTATGTACAATATTATTTATAGAATAGCTTTGGCGAAAAACATTATTTAAGATATCATTCTTGAGATATCCAGTTACTGGTCCAATTTGCTCACCGCTAATCTTATATAAATCTATCCAGTGATCTGCTAAAATTAATTTATGCATATCATTTCTTTCTTCCTTAAATGCCTTTTCTAAGAAAAATTCAGAAGTATAATACTCCTTGTGGGGGTCTAGCTGTGAAATAAATTTTAGCATATAGTCATCGTTATTATAGGTAAACTCAATTTCTATAACTCTATGTTCTGCGAGAAACTTAAGCTGTTGCTGATTAGCAGATGTACGTGAAAAAATAGTATCTATTAAATTTAGTAATGTAGACTTTCCAGTACCTCTGCCACCAATAATACAATTCAAATCTTTTGAAAAATCTACATAGAAACCGTTATCACCAATACTTATATTCCCTAAAAAACCCTTATCAGAGGGTTTTACATGGATATTTTTAATGAATTTATCAGTTACTTGTGGTTTCTCAGTGTAAATAGAAAACTTATAATCAGTTAATGCTTTTCTAAAACTGTTGAAAGATAATTCGTTTATCTTAATCCATGTATTTCTTATACCTATATCTTCTAGATAGTGAGAATCACCTTCATATATTATACAGAAGTCTTCTTTTCTTTTGTTTGAGTATTGTAAAATTTTTTTTTCAAACAGGTTATCTATATTATTTAAACTTGTAAATCCTAAAAGATGACTAGTAGCAAAGAGTTCCTTTTTATATAAACCAGTACCTAAGAAATCAGAAGAGTTAATGTGGGCTATATAACCTATTCCACCAATCTTTTGAATTTTTTTAATAATAGTTAGGCTAGTATCTATTGTTCCATCTACAGTAGAGTAAATATGGTTATTTACTAACTTCTGTACTTCAGAAATGCTACTTTCATCAAATATTCCTACTACATGGTTTTTATCAGAACAGGATATTTCTAACCCTAACAGTAAGAAAATTGATTTCCGGTATGTTGCACTTGATTTTATTCTTGTTTTAAAATACTCATTTAAGGCAAATTTGAGTTTATCATATCCTCCGATTGTGTTGTGATCTGTAATCACAACTAATTGAATGTTTTCACTATATAATTTATGTGCAATTAACATGTAGGTTAGATACTCTTTAAAGTTTTCATAGGGTATGTTCTTTTCTTCAAGTAACTTATAGTATCCATTACCCTCAAAATTTCCTTTTGTTATTTGTTCTGAAAAAGTTTGTATTTGTTCCTTATTAAATAATAATTCCCTTTCGCATATCTCTAAGATATCTTCAACTTCTAATTCTTTATACGTTTTTCCTTTGGTGAGTTTATAATCATGGGAAGCAGGAGTATGTAAGTGTATTTCACATTTTTGCAATGTACCAAATTTAGTTTTATTTTTTTTAAATTCATTAACTAGTGTATTCAATGAATTGACCTCCTTGCTGGTATATTCAATTATAAAAAGTACTAATTATGGAGATCAACATTATAGAAGCCATTCCGAGTACTTTCTATAGCAAATGTCAATGCTCCTATAAAATATTATAATTTTTAAAACACTCTCATTTGTAATTAATGGTAATTATATCAATAATTTTCTTAGTAGAGAAATGTTTTTTATAATAAACCACCACTCAATTTCTTCTGACAAGTAGTAGTGTTAATCAATGTAATCCCCTGAAATTTGGAGCGGATGTTAGCGAATCTAAATATTTTTAAACTTCTTCTCATTTGTAATAGGTGAAACAAAGAATTCAGATTTTTGATATAATTACCAATATCCTAATTAGATAAGGAAAACTACTTAAATCAGAATTGGAGAAAGAACAATATGAAATTTTCAAAGATAGGTTGGTCTCTTGTTACAGCAGCTGCAACGATAATTATTGGCTATGGTGCAAAGAAGGGGAAAATTCCTTTTATTTCATCTAAGATAGTTGACCTATCTAAAGTTGCTTCTGATACAGTACTTAATGAAGAGAAATCGTTTGGTGGCCTTAAAGAGAGCACGCTCAATGAGATAGCAACAAATACTTATAAAGGTGTGAAAGCATTTATTGACGACAGTGAATTAGTGTTCAAGTTTAGATCTAATTCGAATAAAATGATTTTAGAGTCGAAATTTAAAATAGATGCTGCTGGAAAGTTAGTTATGACTTTTGTATCTGGAAATTATGGAAACCATCCTACAGCACCATTGTTTTTTAAAGATAATTTAGTTGAAGCAATGAATAAAGCCAATAGAACTTTGTAAAAGATTATAGATATGGAATTTATGACTGTGAAGTACCTTCAAGTATAAGATAGTATATTTCACTTTTTTGATAACTTCTGAAACTATTGAAAATAATAGGATAAAAAGTTAAACTTAAATCAGATTATTTTTCTATTTTGGATTTTTCTTTTACTTAGTAAATGTAGAGCCTTTGGGTTCAGTTTTAATAGCAGCTGTGCTATTAACTGTCCTGAAGGCTTTTTTTTATGAAAAAAGTAAATGACAAAAAAGAAAATTAATAGAAATGAAACAAAATACTAGGAGGGAAAGGTTTTGACGACGACTAAATTATTTGATTCTAATGTCTGTAGGAGGATTGCATATGTATAAAATCACATGCTTTTGTTCTCTAGAACCTACAAAGTTAGAAAGCTTATTAAAGGGTATAGGATTTTCAAGTAAAAAAGATGGATTGGAATGGTATTTTGAAGATATAGTTTTTCGTATTGAACCATTTAAAGGACATTCTAATCAAAGAGAAAAGGGATATAGAGTGTATTTTAATGGTAAAAATACTATGAGCTTTTCTTATATGTTTGACCTTTCATTAGGAACTTTAAATACTACAATTACCTGTATTGAGTATATGTTAAGGGAGGAAGGGAAAAACTCTAATGATTGGCTATCACTTTTAGATAATAGTCCCTCTATAATTACTATTGACACAAGGGGTTTCTATCAAAAAAACAGTATAAATATAATTGTTACTAATAATACTGTAGTGTTCCAATTGAGAAGTAAAAAGAATACAAGCTTAAAATTAATAAGCGGGTTAAAAAGGATCGAAGAATTGGTTGAATATATTATTCCAACCACTTACGATCTTTTTTCATTTGAGGAGGAATTAGCATAATGGTTGATTTTTATACTAGTAAACATTTCTATCAAATTCGTGAAAATATATTATTGATTGACGGAAAAATAGAAGAAAAGGGCAATATTTCTGTATATCATCTTATAAAAGATGAACCCGCTTTTATTAAAATATCTCAAAAAGGCAATATACCAAAAATAATAAAAACAGAAGATGTATTATTCGTTGATAATTCATCAGAAATTTATCATGGCCAAAAAACAATTAAGAAACATTTTCTCGTGTCGGTTCTACTTAAATTTAATGAGCAAGAAAGATATATAACTACAGATATTTTGGCTGCTAATGAGGACCATGCAAAGAGAATTATCAAGGTAAACTATAGTATGTTTCATATTTTAAATATAAATGTTAAGAATGTGAACATTGTTAGGTTATTCAATAATATCCAATAAGGAAAAGGGAGAAACCACTATTACTATTATCACTAGTAGTGGTTTCTTAATGAAAAAGATTTAATTGACATACTTAATAAACGTGGATGGGATTATATAATCGAAAAAAAAGGAAACATTAGATTTATTTTAGAGAATCAAGAAATTATATGTTCTAAAGTGGACACAGAAGGCATTAAAAAAATCATACTTGATATTATAAACTGGTAAACTAGCAGGATTGCATTAGAGGGGAGAAAATCCTTTTAGAACAATTATTATAGATTTTAGATAAGAAACCTTTCTCTTATAACAGAAGCGCAAATAACAGCTATTTTGTAAGTTAGAGAGTATCTAGAACACATCCTTGACACTAAATCTATATTGGAGGAAATAAGATGTTATTAAAACATGTAGAATTAGAAGATATTGAAAATAATGATGGTTGGACTAATAAAGTTGACATTTATGGTTATGAAAATAAGGTATGGGTAATGGCTCATGGTTTTTTTAAAGAATACCCTACTAGGGATTTTGAGAATACAAAAAATAAAATTGATAGTATTATTGCTAAATTAAAAGAGGTGTCTTTTAAAATAATTTATATCAAACAATATTAGTACTAAACAAAGGGTATGGATAATATAATTTATCTATACTCTTTATTATATATAAATTATCTAGCTTTCTAGTTTTAATATTTTAACTTATTTTTAATAGTTTTAGATGTTTTAATATTTTATCGTAGCTTTAAACCCTTGGTACTAATAGGTTAATAGTAGACAATTATAGCAAAATTGGGATAAAATATAACATTTTTAGGATGAAATATAGCAATTTTGGGACGAAATATAGCAAATTTAGGGTGAAAATGTAACATTTTTGGGATAAAATATAACATTTTTAGGATATGTAGTTACCTTAGTTTTATAGTTTTAATATTTTAGGTATCTGATGAACCCTTGATATATCTGTGTTTAATGATAGTAAATATATCATATTTGGGATAAAAAATAACGTTTTTGGGATAAAGTATAACAATTTTGGGATCAAATGAACAAATGATATTTAAGCACGTTACATTTAGTTGATAATTTAAAGACATCTTTTATAAATTGCATTTCTTAAATTACTCGAGTCCACAGGATCTTTAAAATCATAATGATATGCATATATTTTTTATTAAAAAATATATTTAATACGCTCTTAAAAATTACTACTAAAAAACATCCCAAATATGTTATCTTTTTTCAGATTTTGAATTATAACATATTTGGGATGTTTTTTCTTTTAATAATTGAACTATAAAATTTTTGGGATGCAGTGTCTTTTGAAAAAGGAACTATAACATATTTGGGATAGTGTTATCTTTGGATAAGTGAACTATAACATATTTGGGAATGTTATCAATGGAATGAGTGAACTATAACATATCTGGGGTAGGGTCATCTATGGAAAAAGCGAAACTATAACATATTTGGGATAATGTTATCAATGGAATGAGTGAACTATAACATATCTGGGGTAGGGTCATCTATGGAAAAAGCGAAACTATAACATATTTGGGATAATGTTATCTATGGAAAAAGCGGAACTATAACATATTTGGGATAGTGTTATCTATG
>NZ_JBQKKM010000069.1:0-21012 GCF_052116745.1 Niallia sp. Sow4_A1
AAGTTAAGCTTCTAAAGCGCCGATGGTAGTTGGGGGTTCTCCCCCTGTGAGAGTAGGACGTCGCCAGGCACGAATAAAACAAGCATCTACTTTGGTGGATGCTTGTTTTTTATATGTATAAGTAAATAAGTGATAGGAATTTAAAAATATAAAAAGCAAAGTGAGAAAAGAACCGTACCTAGTCGATCCCCAGTGGACTAGGTACTTACTCGATTATTTAAAAATTGATAAATTAATTGAGGTCCTTTTTCAGCAGCAATTAATAAAAATGATTCAATAAATGGATAATCTTTATTCGGCATTGTTTTTAATAATTCACTCCACCATTCAATCTCGTATCTAGCAATCATACTTAAGTTATACAAAATTAAGTAGTGGGATAACATTTCATTTGAAAAACAAGGTCTTTCTTTATCAGAAGAAATAACATAAGATTTTTCTTTCGTATCCCATTTAATGAAATTATTATGAGGAAGAGGTTCAGAAAGTCGGATTAACAGCTCACTCCTATTTTCCTCTATTTCTTCTAAATGTATGCCATAATAATTTTCAAGATGATTTTTAAAATGATTACAGTTTGAATGATATAAATCTAAAATATGTTTTGGCAACGTAATAAGAGGCGGAAGATATTTCACTTGTAAAAATGTTGACTTCCCTTCTAATTGTTGAAATAAGCTAGATAATTCTGGGACCTGATTAAAGAGAAAATCCATTTTTACTTTTTCACCTTCCAAATTATCATAGGAGAACATTTTCTTAGCCATAAAAGTAAATAATCCGTTTTTTTGTATTTTAACTTCGTCTTGAAAAAATAAATACTGCTGCTTTTTTAGTTTTCTAGTTGAGACACCGTGGGCTAAAACAGAGGTGGAATTTGGATAGTTTGGATCCACTGTTAATAGGCATGCTTTTATTAAATGAACGAGACCGTAAAATAAAAGAATCGGCTGAATACTTAGTGGAGCTGTCTCGGCTTGTTGGTAATATAATTTTCCATGTTCTAAAAAATACATGAAAGGATAGCAGTTTTGATAGCTTTTTGTTTCCAAATCAGATATATATAGATCGCGATAACATTTTTTTAGAAAATTTTGGCTGTATTCTGCGGAAAAAAAACAACTAAAAGAGCTCCAGTCTTTATAATAATTGGGCATTTTTTAACTCTCCTTAAATTTTTTGAAAAATTAAACATATTAAACTGACCTTGACAGTATTTTATCCAATTGATAACCTACTAATAATATTTTTAACAATATGGAGGCGTTAAAATGTGGGAAAGTAAATTTGCAAAAGAAGGATTAACGTTTGATGATGTTCTTTTAATTCCAGCTAAATCGGAAGTATTGCCTCGAGATGTAAGCTTAAAGGTACAATTAGCGAAAAATCTTAACTTAAACATTCCGCTTATTAGTGCAGGAATGGATACTGTAACAGAAGCAGAAATGGCTATTGCTATTGCAAGACAAGGTGGATTGGGCATTATTCATAAAAATATGTCTATTGAGCAACAGGCAGAGCAGGTAGACAAAGTAAAGCGCTCAGAAAGTGGTGTAATCACAGATCCTTTCTTTTTAACTCCTGAACACCAAGTATTTGATGCAGAGCATCTAATGGGTAAATATCGTATCTCTGGTGTGCCAATTGTTAATAATAACGATGAGCAAAAACTAGTAGGGATTCTTACTAACCGAGACCTTCGTTTTATTGAGGACTTTTCCATTAAAATTTCGGATGTTATGACAAAAGAGAATTTAGTAACGGCTCCAGTAGGAACTACATTAGAAGAAGCAGAAAAAATCTTACAAAGATACAAGATTGAAAAATTGCCTTTAATTAATGATGATGGGGTATTAAAGGGATTAATCACAATTAAGGATATAGAAAAAGTAATTGAATTCCCGCATTCAGCAAAAGATGCACAAGGGAGACTATTAGTTGGTGCAGCTGTTGGAGTAACGAGTGATGCATTAAAACGTGTAGAAATGCTTGTTAAATCCAATGTGGATGTAGTGGTAATTGATACAGCACATGGACACTCACAAGGGGTTTTAGACGGTATTAAAGACATTAGAAGGGCATTCCCTGATATAACAATTATCGCTGGTAATGTTGCTACTGCTGAAGGAACAAGATCTTTAATTGAAGCTGGAGCAGATATTGTTAAAGTTGGTATCGGACCAGGTTCCATTTGTACAACACGGGTAGTTGCAGGTGTAGGTGTTCCTCAAATTACGGCTGTTTATGATTGTGCTACGGAAGCTAGAAAACATGGTAAATCAATTATTGCTGACGGAGGAATTAAATACTCTGGTGATATCGTCAAAGCATTAGCAGCTGGTGGACATGCAGTTATGTTAGGAAGCTTGCTAGCTGGTGTATCTGAAAGTCCTGGAGAAACAGAAATTTTCCAAGGAAGAAGATTTAAAGTGTACAGAGGAATGGGTTCAGTTGCTGCGATGGAAAAAGGATCAAAAGATCGTTACTTCCAAGAGGATAACAAAAAATTTGTTCCTGAAGGTATTGAAGGTCGCCTTCCTTATAAAGGGCCACTTTCTGATACGATCTATCAATTAGTTGGTGGAATTCGCTCTGGTATGGGCTACTGTGGTACAAAGGATTTATATGAATTAAGAGAGAATGCTCAATTTGTAAAAATGACAGGTGCTGGCTTAAGAGAAAGTCACCCACATGATGTTCAAATTACGAAAGAAGCACCAAACTATTCCCTTTCTTAATATATATTATTAATGATTGGTTATAAAACTTTCCTTCATTTACAATAGACGGTGATCAATAGCGCTGTCTATTTTTTTTGTTTTTTTTATGTTAAACTGTACAAGGGAAATAATTAACTTAGAAAATAAAGCTAGATTAATAGATAAAATAGTTTTGGAGGTTTTAATATTGAAACAAGTAAAAAAGTGGACGGTGTCTTTCATCATTGCCGTACTATTCTTAAGTACACTATCAACAGTTCTACCATATCAAGCAAATGCTGCTGAAAATGATGAGCTTGGATTAGATGCAGGGGCAGCTATATTAGTGGATGCGAATACCGGAGAAATATTATATGAAAAAAATACGGACGAGCTTCTTGGAGTCGCTTCTATGTCAAAGATGATGACAGAATATATTGTTCTAGAATCAATAAAAAATGGGAAAATCTCTTGGGATCAAAAAGTAAAAATAAATAATTATATTCACAGACTGTCAGGTGCACCTGGGTTATCAAATGTAGGGTTGACTGAAGGGGAAGAATATACAGTTAAGGAATTGTATCAAGCAATGGCCATTCATTCAGGGAATGCTGCGACAGTTGCATTGGCAGAATTAATTGCAGGTACAGAAAAAAATTATATTAGTGTAATGAATCAAAAGGCTGAGGAATTAGGTTTAGAGGATTTTGAATTTGTAAACTCTTCTGGTTTAAACAATAGTGATTTATTGGGAAATATTCCAGCAGGAAGCAGTGAAGATGAAAATAAAATGTCAGCTAAAGCAGTTGCGAAATTAGCTTACCGTTTAATTCATGATTATCCGGAAATTTTAGAGACTTCTGGTATGCCAAGTCTGAAGTTTAGAGATGGTAGAGAATATAAAAACTTCAACTGGTTAATACCTTCGTTGATTTATGGATATGAAGGGGTAGATGGATTAAAAACAGGTTCTACAGACTATGCAAAATTCAATGTTACTGCTACAGCACAAAAAGAGAATCAACGTTATATTGTTGTTATTATGAAAAGTGAATCGAAGGATTCTCGTTTTGCTGAAGCAAGAAAAGTGCTAGACTATGCTTTTGGCAATTTCACTACGGAAGAAATTCTTCCTGCAAATTATGTCGATTCCAAAAATAAAACATTGGATGTAACCAAAGGAAAAGAAGATAAAGTAAGCATTGGTACTAAAGATGCTATTAACTTAGTAATCAAGAATAATGAAAAAGAAAATTATGTAGCAAAAGTTGTTTTAGATGAAAAGAAATTAAATGATGATGGGGAACTAACTGCTCCAATTAAAAAAGGAGATAAAGTTGGTTATGTAACCGTACAAACGAAAGACGGAAAAGAAGTGCCATTCTTAACTAGTGATGGAAAAGAAAAGGTACAAGTAGACCTAGTAGCAAACGAAACAGTTGAAAAAGCAAATTGGTTTGTTTTAGCTATGCGCGGTGTTGGTTCATTCTTTTCAAATGTATGGGGAAGTGTTTTTGATACAGTAAAAGGCTGGTTCTAATTAAATCTTTGTGAAAAAGTAAAAGACAATAATCTATTAGAAAATCGCATACATTTTAGAAATTGTAAGAAAAAGGGCTTCTTGTATTGACAGAAGCTCTTTTTTATTGTTTATTTTCATTAGGGAATAATAAGTTTCTTCTAAAGATTCCAATAATTTTTGTGTTAAAATTGAGACTTTACAGGGGGCAAACAATGAAAACTGGTACTGATAGAGTAAAACGTGGAATGGCTGAAATGCAAAAGGGCGGAGTAATCATGGATGTTATTAATGCAGAACAAGCCAAAATTGCAGAGGAAGCAGGAGCAGTAGCAGTAATGGCTCTTGAACGAGTTCCTTCAGATATTCGCGCAGCTGGCGGAGTAGCTAGGATGGCTGACCCTACAATTGTAGAGGAAGTAATGAATGCAGTAACAATCCCTGTAATGGCAAAGGCACGTATTGGCCATATTGTCGAAGCAAGAGTGCTCGAAGCTATGGGCGTAGACTATATTGATGAGAGTGAAGTGTTAACTCCAGCAGACGAAGAGTTCCATTTAAATAAAAATGAATATACTGTTCCATTTGTTTGTGGATGTCGTGATCTAGGAGAAGCTGCAAGACGTATCGGTGAAGGTGCTTCTATGCTTCGTACAAAAGGGGAGCCAGGAACAGGAAATATTGTGGAGGCAGTCCGTCATATAAGAAAAGTAAATGCACAGGTACGTAAAGTTGTTCATATGAACGAAGATGAATTAATGACAGAAGCTAAGATTTTAGGTGCACCATATGACCTTCTTTTAGAAATAAAAAGATTAGGTCGTCTGCCAGTTGTTAATTTTGCTGCTGGTGGTGTTGCAACACCTGCTGATGCGGCTCTTATGATGCAACTAGGCGCAGATGGTGTATTTGTAGGATCTGGTATATTTAAATCAGACAACCCTGCGAAATTTGCTAGAGCAATAGTAGAAGCAACTACTCATTATCAAGATTATGAGCTAATTGCAGAAATTTCTAAAAATCTTGGAACAGCAATGAAAGGAATCGAAATTTCTAGTTTAAGCCCAGAAGCACGTATGCAAGAGCGTGGTTGGTAATATGAGTACCATGCCAAATATAAAAATAGGGGTACTTGGATTACAGGGAGCTGTAAGAGAACATGTGAAGGCTATTGAGGCGAATAATGCAGAGGCTATTATTATAAAGAAAAAAGAACAGCTAGATGAAATTGATGGATTTATCATTCCTGGTGGAGAAAGCACAACGATGCGAAGGTTAATAGATAAATATGACTTTATGGATGCACTTCAAACGTTTGCTCAATCTGGGAAGCCGATATTTGGAACATGTGCGGGTTTAATTTTATTAGCTAAATCCATTAAAGGCTATGATAAACCTCATATTGGTGTTATGGATGTGCAAGTCGAGCGTAATTCTTTTGGAAGACAAAGGGAGAGCTTTGAAGCAAACTTAGATATTGCAGGAGTTGCAGAGGATTTTACAGCTGTATTTATTCGTGCACCACATATCGTGAGCGTTGGGGAAAATGTAGAAGTGCTAGCTAAACATAATGATCGTATTGTGGCAGCGAGAGAGGGACAGTTCTTAGGTTGTTCTTTCCATCCTGAATTAACAGAAGATCATCGTTTAACTGGCTATTTTATAAATATGGCAATAGAAGCTAAGCAACACTTATTTGCATAAGTTGTTGAATTTCGGAAATAATTATAGTAAGATAAATGCAATTAATATATGGAATCTACTATGATAGGAAATAGTAACAGGTTACTTATTCTAAAAGAGAGCCGATGGTTGGTGTGAATCGGTGAATAAAGCTTGTGAATCCATCCTAGAGTAAAAACAAGGAACGCAATGATTGCTAGTAATTGTTTTCGGCTAAAAACCGTTATGATCTTTAAGGTGAAAAGCAGTTTTTGCTTTTAACTAGGGTGGCAACGCGGGTAACTCTCGTCCCTTTTTTGGGGACGGGAGTTTTTTGTTTTCCAAAAGAAACTTGAGAATTTCTAACAGAGGGCGTCTAACCTAAAAGAAGTAGATTGCATGTAGAAAAAAATGGGAGGAATAAAGAGATGTTAGATATTAAATTTGTTCGTGCTAATTTTGATTTTGTGAAAAGTCAATTACAGCATCGAGGAGAAGATTTATCAGAGCTTGAAAATTTTGAAGCATTGGATGTAAGACGTCGAGAGCTTATTGTTGAAACAGAACAATTAAAAAGCAAAAGAAATGAAGTATCACAGCAAGTAGCAGTTTTAAAAAGAGAGAAAAAAGATGCAGAGGCTCTTATTGTAGAAATGAGAGAAGTTGGCGAAAAAATTAAAGAATATGATAATGAGCTACGTGATGTGGAAGAAAAATTGCAAACCATTATGCTAGGAATTCCGAATCTTCCTCACGAGAGTGTTCCAGTAGGGGATACGGAAGATGATAACATTGAAATTAGAAAATGGGGCGAAATTAGAAAATTTGATTTTGAACCAAAGCCACATTGGGATGTTGCTACTGACTTAGATTTGCTAGATTTTGAAAGGGCAGCAAAAGTAACAGGAAGTCGTTTTGTATTTTATAAAGGTTTAGGGGCTAAACTAGAAAGAGCATTATTTAATTTTATGCTTGATTTGCATACAGAGGAACATGGGTATAAAGAGATTATTCCTCCTTTCCTAGTGAATAGAGCAAGTCTAACAGGTACAGGACAATTACCTAAGTTTGAAGAAGATGCTTTTTTAATAGAAAAAGAAGACTACTTCTTAATTCCAACTTCAGAGGTACCTGTAACCAACCTGCATAGAGATGAAATACTTGATGGGGACCAGCTTCCAATCAAATATGCAGCATTTAGCGCCAATTTCCGTTCAGAAGCAGGATCTGCAGGTAGAGATACAAGAGGTCTGATCAGACAGCATCAATTTAATAAAGTAGAGCTTGTGAAGTTTGTGAAACCAGAAGATTCTTATGAAGAGCTAGAGTCTTTAACAGGAAATGCAGAGAAAGTATTGCAGCTTCTAGGATTACCATACCGTGTTTTGAGTATGTGTACAGGAGATTTGGGCTTTACAGCGGCGAAAAAGTATGATGTGGAGGTATGGATTCCAAGCTATAATACATACCGTGAGATATCTTCTTGTAGTAATTTTGAGGCTTTCCAAGCGAGAAGAGCAAATATTCGCTTCCGCAGAGAGCCTAAAGGAAAACCGGAGCATGTGCACACATTAAATGGTTCTGGCCTTGCGATTGGAAGAACAGTTGCAGCTATTCTAGAAAATTATCAGCAAGCAGATGGAAGTGTTGTAATTCCTGAAGTACTTCGCCCTTATATGAGAAATAGAGAAGTAATTTCTCCTGAGTAAGGTAATAAATAGATAGATAAAAGGATATGACTTCTTGGAAGGGAGCAGCTCTTCCGAGAAGTTAGCTATTCTTAATTTAGTGTAGAAGAATACTATTATTAATGCATTTTTTATATGTTTTTTGATAAAAAAAATAAAAAATAAAAAAATGAAAAATATAGTTGACTTAATATTAAATAGATGATATATTATTACTTGTCTGATGGAGGAATACCCAAGTCCGGCTGAAGGGATCGGTCTTGAAAACCGACAGGCGGGTCAAACCGCGCAGGGGTTCGAATCCCCTTTCCTCCTCCATGATTTTTTAATTTACATTGCGCATAATATTTGGAGATATATGTGACCTGCTACTACGGTAGCAGGTTTTTATTGTTTACATAGACTATTTTGTAAAGTTTGTTGTAAAGATCTGCGACTCGAATCCACCTCAGTTTCCATGGAGCGAATCAGTTTTTCTAATTGATTTATTATTCCTATTGAAAATAGCAACAAACTTTTAGAAAACAACTTATATATATAGGATTTTCCTTATTGTTTTGGAATACAGTCAGCGAATCTTTCGAACAAGATGAAGCTGACTGTATTTGTAAACTAAGGAAAGTCCTTTTTATGCTTTATGGCTATAATTTTTTTGCTGAAGAATCGTTCCTATCTTTTCGATAATTGGTTCGATAGACTGTGTTCCGGCGATAGCGTCATATTCATTAATATTTAAACGAAGTACTGGGCATGCAGAGAAAGACTCAATCCAGTTTTCGTATCTTCCATGCATTTCTTTCCAATAATCAATCGGCGTTTGCTTCTCCATTTCTCGACCTCTTCGATCAATTCGCTGTAAAATATCATCAAGAGATCCTTCAAGGTATATTAACAAATCTGGATGTGGGAAATAAGGTGTCATCACCATTGCATCAAAAAGACTTGTATATGTTTCATAATCTACTTCTGACATTGTTCCTTTTTCATAATGCATTTTCGCGAATATGCCTGTGTCTTCATAAATGGAACGATCTTGAATAAATCCGCCGCCATATTCAAAGATTCTTTTTTGTTCTTTAAAGCGTTCTGCTAAAAAATATACTTGCAGATGGAAACTCCATCTACTAAAGTCATGATAAAATTTATCAAGATATGGATTTGTATCCACTTTCTCAAAGGAAGTTCGAAATTGCAAAGCATCTGCTAGTGCATTTGTTAGCGTTGATTTACCAACACCAACTGTTCCTGCAATCGTAATAACGGAATTGCTAGGAATATTATATTTTGTTCGTAGATTCATGTTTAAAGGCTCCTATATTTAAAGTTTCTTTTATTGTGTCAATAATTTTTACTAAGTCTTGTTTATTTTGAACAAAGTCCAGTGTATCTCCATTGAAATCTAATACAGGAATATGTGGATTATTTTTTTTGAAGTCATTCATGACAATATCATAATCAGAAGCTAGCTGTTCTAAATAAAGAGGACTAATATTTTTTTCAATGTCTCTATCTCTTTTTTTGATTCGTGCCATTATTGTATCCAAGCTGGCATGTAAGTAAATAATAATATTCGGCATCGGTAAGTCTTCTGTTAACACCTCATATATACGAACATATTTCTGTAAATCATTATCCTGTAAAGATCTTTTAGCAAAAATAAGGTTTTTTAATATATGATAATCTGCAACTACAGGAATATTTTTAGATAGATAATGGTCTCTTGTATCGTTTAACTGCTTAAATCGATTACATAGGAAAAACATTTCTGTCTGAAAACTCCATTCATCAATGTTTTCATAAAATTTTCCGAGGAAAGGATTTTCTTCGACAATTTCTTTTAGAAGCTCGTATTGAAAGTACTCTGAGAGTAATTTAGCTAAAGAAGTTTTCCCAACTCCAATAGGTCCTTCTACTGTAATAAAAGGGATACTATTCACACTTGTCCCTCCTGTTCTCTTATTTTTAAGGAGCAAAGATTTTTAAAAGGCTTGTAGATTAGCCTAACAACTATTTTGCGTGTAAAGCCTATACAAACAATTGCTTCCTTTAGTAGGTAATAAAAATAGTACAAGAGTCATTTTAACACATGAAGAGTGATGTGGACATATGCATGTTTTTTCCTGAAGTATTATTACGGCTTATTTCAAATAGAACTATTGGTTAATGAATGATTACCCTAGTTAGAGGATAAAAGAGTAAAAAAATTTTGAATTTTATATTGCTAAATTTTTGATTTATGGTAGTATATGGGTAAAGTTTATAAATGAATCACTAGGGGATCCCTTGATAAGGGCTGAGAATAAAGTAGTTACTTTTTAAACCCTCAAAACCTGAACAGGTTCGTACCTGCGTAGGAAAGTGGAGTATCTTTAAATATGCGTGTCTAATGAACTTTTCATTAGGCGTAGTTTATTAACCACTTTTCTATAATTGGAAAAGTGGTTTTTGGTGTTTTCAGCCACTTTTCCTTCTAAATGATAAGTTGGGGTGATGAATATTAAGATAATGGCTGTCACAGATAACAAACATACCTTAAAGAAGCTTTTATCAATTTTATTAGAAATCCATCCATATGTGGATTATCTGCAAATTAGAGAGAAAGACAAAAGTCCAAAAGAAATTTATAGGCTATGTGATTATTTGCTTAAGGAAGGGGTACCTGCAAGAAAAATAATTGTTAATGATCGTCTTGATATTGCGCTATTGCATTCGTTAAAAAATGTCCATTTACCGACAAGTGGAGTGTCTGTTAATGATGTGAAAACAAGGTTTCCAAAAATGTATATAGGTGTATCTGTTCATAGCAAAGAAGAAGCAATTCTAGCAGATAAAGAGATTGCAGATTATGTCATATACGGCCATTGCTATCCTACAAATAGTAAAAAAGGAAAGCCTCCTATCGTGTTGTCCTCTATCTCTGAAATAAAAAGAAATATATCTATTCCACTGTATGCTATAGGGGGAATTACGGAGAATCAAATAGAAGAACTAGCGAGTTTTGGTGTGGATGGAGTGGCTATTATGTCAGCTATTTTTTCATCATCTGATCCATTAAAGGTAGTGCAAAGTATGAGAGAAAGATGTGAAGAGCTTGGAAACGAAGAAGTTTGATGTTGCAATTATTGGTGGTGGAATTATCGGTAGTTCTATCGCTTACTATTTGGCAAAAGAGAAGAGAAAGGTAGCTATTTTCGAAGCACAGCAAATGGGCGGAAAATCAACAAGTGCTGCAGCTGGAATGCTAGGTGCTCACTCCGAGTATAAAGAATTTATGCAGCTCTATCCATTTGCAAGAAGTAGCCAGCTTTTATATAAGGAACTTTATGAAGAGATAAAAGAACTAACAACTATTGATTTTGAAAAGAAAAATGGTGGATTATTGAAGCTTGCTTATTCAGAGGAAGAAAAGAGAGACCTGGAATCTATTCTTTCCTTATCGTCAGTGGAATGGTTGGATTGCACAGAAGCAAGAGAAAAAGTACCTCAGCTAGCAGCAGATATTGTAGGAGCAGCTTATTTAAAAGAGGATATACATATTACCCCATTAATAGCATGTAATGGTCTAAGTAAAGGAGCTAAGCTATTAGGAGCCGAAATTTATGAATATACCCGTGTATTAAGAGTGGAAAAGAATGGAATGGGATATGTGCTGAAAACGTCGCAAGGGACCTTTTTAACAGATAATGTTGTCGTTGCGAGTGGTGTGTGGAGTAATTACTTTTTTCAGCAATTAGGATTACCTCATGAAATTATTCCAGTAAAGGGCGAATGTGTGGCCGCGTTAAATGATGGAGCTCCGTTACATTATTCTGTATTTCATGACCAATTTTATATTGTACCTAGAAATAATAATGAGCTTATTATTGGTGCGACGAAAAAATGGAATGATTGGACTGAAGATCCTTCCCTTGATGGACTACAAGAAGTGATAAAAAAAGCAAAAAGAATGATACCGGAAGTTGGAAAGATGAAATGGAAGCGGGCATGGGCGGGACTTAGACCACAAACTTATGACGGATATCCATTTATAGGAGAGCATCCAGAGATGAAAGGCTTATATTTTGCAACAGGGCATCAACGAAATGGCATATTATTAGCACCAGCTACAGGGAAGATGATTCGTGATTTAATGATTGGTTCACCTGTAGAGAAACGGTGGGTAGATGCATTTAAAGTGGAGCGTCATGATTTTATGCATAGGGAGGGAAGTAAGTAATTGATCATCCAATTGAATGGGAAGGAACAGCAGCTGCCGGAGAATGTAGTTACAGTGGAAGATTTATTGCATTTATTTGCATTAAATAATCGTATTGTGATTGTGGAGATAAATAAAAATATTTTACGAAAAGAGCACTATCAAGCTCATCTATTAAAAGAAAAAGACAAAGTCGAATTAATTCATTTTGTTGGAGGAGGGTAAACATGTTAACAATAGCTAATCGCACGTTTCAGTCTCGTTTATTACTTGGAACAGGGAAATATCCGTCACTTGAGGTGCAAAAAAAGGCTGTAGAAGTATCACAAAGTGAGATTCTAACCTTTGCTGTACGGAGGATGAATATATTTGAAGAATCACAGCCGAACTTTTTAGAGCAATTAGATTTAAAAAGATATACGCTCCTTCCTAATACAGCAGGCGCAAAAACAGCTGAGGAAGCGGTAAGAATCGCTAAGCTTGCAAAAGCATCTGGATTATGTGACATGATTAAAGTTGAAGTAATCGGGTGTGATAAATCGCTGCTGCCAGATCCTGTAGAAACGTTAAAGGCTTCTGAGCAGTTGTTAGAAGAAGGATTTATTGTATTGCCTTATACTTCTGATGATGTAGTGCTTGCTAGACGGCTAGAACAGTTAGGGGTTCATGCCATTATGCCTGGCGCTTCGCCAATTGGGTCTGGAAAAGGAATTATCAACCCATTAAATTTACAATTTATTATTGAACAAAGCGCGATTCCTGTTATTGTAGACGCAGGAATCGGTTCTCCAAAGGATGCAGCATATGCTATGGAGCTTGGAGCAGATGGGGTGCTTTTGAATACGGCAGTTTCCAATGCGAAAGACCCAGTTACAATGGCATATGCCATGAAGCTAGCGATCGAAGCAGGACGATTAGGATACGAAGCAGGAAGAATAGCAGAGAAAAATTATGGAGTCGCAAGTAGTCCTTTGACAGGGATGATTACATCTTGACTAGTCGCTTTTTGAAACAAGCATTATTTATTGGAAAAGATGGGCAAATGAAAATTGAAAATAGTCACGCTGTTATTTTAGGAGCTGGAGCTTTAGGATCGGCAGTGTCTGAGATGCTAGTTAGAGCGGGAATAGGAAAACTCACCATTATTGATCGTGATTACGTGGAACAAAGTAATCTGCAAAGACAGCAGTTATATACAGAAGAGGATGCAGCGAAAAAGCTTCCTAAAGCAATTGCTGCAGAAAAAAGACTAAAGGAAATTAACAGTCATACACTTATTGAGTCGATTGTAGAGGATATTAACTATCATACGGTGGAAAAATTTATTCGTGGTGCATCTATTTTAATGGATGGAACGGATAATTTTGAAACAAGAATGGTGATAAATGATGCTGCGATTAAGCATCATATTCCTTTTCTATTTGGAGCTTGTGTTGGGAGCTATGGGCTTTCTTATCCAGTTATTGGAGAACATGCTCCTTGTCTCCATTGTTTAATTGAAAAGCTTCCTTCTCAACAAATTACATGTGATACGGCGGGTGTTATTAGTCCTATCGTTCAGTGGGTTGCTGCCATGCAAGTATCACAAGCAATGCAGATTCTTGCAGGTAAAACAGTATGGCCAGTCCTTCGTTCTTTTGATATTTGGAAAATGGAATATGCGGAAGTGAATGTTGCGGCATTAAGAAATAACAGCTGTCCTTCTTGTGGGGACGATGCTGACTTTCCGTATTTATCAGCGCAAAAACAAACGAAAGCGGCTGTACTGTGTGGGAGAGATGCGGTTCATATTCGTCCGCCTATTTTTAAGGAATTGGATTTATATGGGCTCTCGCAACGGTGGAAATCTCTGGTGGAAAACTTAATTGCAAATCCCTATTTAGTTTCTTTTCATTATGATGGTTATCGAGTTATCCTATTTAAGGATGGTCGTGCTATTATTCATGGAACCTCAGAGGTTAGTATGGCAAAGTCAATATATACAAAATTAATTGGTTAGAAGATGCATAAAAAGGAAAGGTCTGATTGAAAAAGAGACCTTTCCTTTTGTATTTAAGTTCTTTTTGTTACTTGGAAATTATCTACTATTAAAAGCCAATTTTGAGGAAATGGCAACCCTAATTTCCAATAGCTGATTCCTCTTAAATTTAATTCTTTAATTAAATTGAATTTAGCTTGAATGGAGCGGGCGTCCTCAAACCATACTTCATGTAATTTCCCTGCACTATCTGTGTATTTAAAATAAGGAGCCTGTGCTTTCTGATCATAAAGAATAGCGACATTATTATCAGCTGCAAGCTGTATTGCTGCTTGAGGACTAAGTGCTTTTGCAATGGATCCTTCAACGAATGGCAGTGTCCAATCATATCCATAAAGATTTTGCCCCATCATAATTTTAGAAGAGGGAATTTCGGTGATTGCATATTCGAGTACCTCTCTTACAGGCCCAATAGGAGAAACAGCCATAGCAGGTCCGCCACTATAGCCCCATTCATATGTCATGATGACAACAAAATCAACAATTTCTCCGTGGGCTTTGTAATCATGTCCTTCGTACCATTTTCCTTTTTGATCGGCACTTGTTTTAGGAGCCAAAGCAGTAGATAATAGCCAGCCTTCTTGTGAAAAACGATTTTTGGCTTTACGCAGGAAGGAGTTATAGGCTTCCCGATCAACTGGTCTTAAATATTCAAAATCAAAATGGATATCTTTAAATCCGTATTTTTTAGCGGTCGCAACTATATTATTGATAAAGTTATTTTGGATGGTTTCATCATTTAATAGGATTCTTCCTAATTCATCACTAAATTGATCGTTCTCCTGGTTCGTAATGACCATCATGAGTACATTTCTATTTCTTTGGGCAATGCTAGGGAAATTATTGAGGATCGGTTCTTTTAAGCTTCCATCCCGTAATGCTTGAAAACTAAAAGGAGCGAGATAGGTTAAATAGGGAGCGGCTTCTCGCGCGCTTGCCTCTAAATTAGGGGCAACAGATGTTCCTCTTGGTTCCACATATGCATTAGTATCAACTGGTCTTTTTGGACGATCTGGAATGTATAAACGTAAGCCGACTTGTAAAGATTGGTTCACAGGAATGGAATTAATAGTGGCTAATTGTTCATAATTTAATCGGAATCTTTGAGCGATAGACCAGAGGCTGTCTCCTGGCTGTACCCAATAAAAGCTGCCGATGATGGGAATGACTAGTGCTTGCCCTATTGTTAATCGATCCGGATTTGGCAGGTCGTTCGCTTCTACCAAATCATTAACTGTAGTACCGTATGCAGCTGCAATGCCTGTTAAGGTTTGATTATTGCTGACAACATGAATTTGCATATTCTTCCCTCCTGATAAGGATACATTATTACAGCTTATGAGGAAGAAAGAGGAGAAATGCTCGTGTTTTCTTTGAATGTAAATATTTTTGCACGCATAACATTTTTCATCATTCGAATAGCATAGTGATTATCTTCATCGTCAACAGAAGCAATACAATTATCTGGGATAAGAAGTGGATATTCTCGCATATAGGCGTCATTTGCAGTAAATAACACGCAAATATTGCCAGCAATTCCGCTAAGGATAAGCTTTTTTACTTGCAACTGGGTAAGTAATGTATGTAAGGCTGTCCCATAAAAAGCAGAATGTCTTGGTTTTATTAAAAAATAATCTTTGTCAGTTGGCTTTATTTTGCCAATAACAGATTCGCTTTTTTCATTTTTACAATACTCTATTACTTTGTTCAATTCTGCTTGCCATAAATTATAGTGATCATTGATATAGATGATTGGAATATTTTCTTTATCACATTGTTTCTTTAGTAATTGGATTTGATCTGCAATTTTTAATGCCTTTTCTGCTAAAATATTTCCATGCTCAAAATTAAAGTCATTAATCATATCAATAATTAACAGAGCTGTTTCAGATGATTCCATACGGTTCTCCTTTTCTATGTAAAATGGTAGAATGAAGCATTGGTTCTAGTTGTAAAGAAAAATCAATCAGTCCATCCAACAACTTTCTCTCGTTTGGCTAAAGTGGAATGGTTGTGATTAATTATCTAGTTTACTTAGTTTAAATCAAAGAAGAAATTTCATAACAAATTTTGTGTTTTTATATAGGTGGGCTGTAAGAATGGAAGAAAAACAAGATCAATTATTTATGAAAATAGCGATAGAGGAAGCACAGAAAGCGGCAGAAATTGGAGAAGTGCCTATTGGAGCAGTTGTTGTCTATAGGGGGGAGGTAATAGCAAGAGCACATAACTTAAGAGAAACAGATCAATCTGCTGTTGCCCATGCAGAATTACTCGCCATTGAAAAAGCTTGTAAAGTATTAGGTACGTGGAGGTTAGAAGAAGCAACACTTTATGTTACTCTTGAGCCATGTGCGATGTGTTCTGGCGCTATTCTACTGTCACGTATTCCTCGAGTAGTTTATGGAGCTGCTGATCCAAAGGGAGGTTGTGCTGGTACCTTTATGAATTTACTTCAAGATAGTCGGTTTAATCATCAGAGTGAAGTGGCTTCTGGTATATTAGACCAAGAATGCGGACAGTTATTAACTTCTTTTTTTCAGGAAATTAGAAATCGTAGAAAGGAAGAAAAAAGACAAAAGACAAGTAAAAATGATCTTTACAATAATTAACAAATGCTTTATGTTGATTTTTCCTTTCATTATCAGTATACTAAGAGTGTGTCTTAAGGACACCTAATATTCGGTATCAATTTTGTCGTGCTAAGCGGGGAGGTAGCGGTGCCCTGTACTCGCAATCCGCTCTAGCGAGGCTGAATTCCTTTCTGAGGCTGGTATCCTGTAGGGTCTGCCTTAAGTAAGTGGTGTTGACGTCCGGGTCCTGCGCAATGGGAATCCATGAACCATGTCAGGTCCGGAAGGAAGCAGCATTAAGTGGACACCCCCATGTGCCGCAGGGTTACCTGGACCGAGCTAACTACTTAAGTAACGCTTATGGGTGCCAGTCGATGAAAGGTGCACGGCAGCTTAATTTATACATACAAAACTCATCCACTAGGATGAGTTTTTTTGTAAGATGAAAACGAATAAATGAGCGGTTTTTACTTAAATAGAAAGAGGTGCCGTGGTTTTTCTTTTTTAAAGGGAAGCTATTTAGATGCCTTTATGTATGCTATTATGGATGTAAAAATATACATGGATAAGCTATAATAATTGTATGAATAAAAAATGGAGGGTACTATGAACTATCAAGCTTTATATCGGGTTTGGCGTCCTCAGCAGTTTATAGATGTAGTAGGGCAGGAACACGTAACAAAGACATTGCAAAATGCCCTTCTTCAACAAAAAATATCTCACGCTTACTTGTTCTCTGGACCAAGGGGAACAGGGAAAACAAGTGCAGCAAAAATATTAGCAAAGGCTGTTAACTGTGAGAGAGCACCAATTGGTGAACCTTGTAATGAGTGCGATGCGTGTAGGGGCATTACAGATGGTACTATACCAGATGTAATCGAAATAGATGCTGCTTCTAACAATGGAGTAGAAGAAATAAGGGATATAAGAGATAAGGTTAAATTTGCTCCTAGCTCTGTACCTTATAAAGTTTATATTATCGATGAAGTGCATATGCTATCAATTGGAGCATTTAATGCTCTTTTGAAAACATTGGAGGAACCCCCTAAACATGTAATCTTTATTTTGGCCACTACTGAACCTCACAAAATTCCTTTAACGATTATTTCAAGATGTCAGCGATTTGATTTTAGACGGATTACATCGCAAGCGATTGTCAATCGAATGAGATTGATTATGGATGAGTCAGCAATCTCCTGTGAGGAAAAAGCATTGCAAATGATTGCAAGAGCGGCAGATGGTGGAATGCGTGATGCGTTAAGTTTGCTAGATCAAGCTATTTCTTATAGCAATGAAGTAGTTACAGTCGAAGATGCTCTTACCGTAACTGGAGCTGTTTCCCAAAACTTTTTAAATACTTTATCTAAAGCTATTTTAGATGGAGACACTGTAAGAGGTCTTCAATCATTAGATGAATTACTTCTTGCAGGAAAAGACTCTAATCGATTTATTGAAGATTTTATCTTTTTTTATCGAGATATGCTGCTATATAAAACAGCGCCTCGCTTAGAAGAATCATTAGAGCGAGTTTTGTTAGATGATGATTTCAAAGATCTTGCAGAAACGTATACACATGAACAAATTTATGAGCTTATTCGCGTATTAAATAAAACGCAGCAAGATATGCGCTGGACCAATCATCCTAGAATCTTTT
This sequence comes from Niallia sp. Sow4_A1, assembly GCF_052116745.1. Lineage (NCBI taxonomy): Bacteria > Bacillati > Bacillota > Bacilli > Caryophanales > Bacillaceae > Niallia > Niallia sp. Sow4_A1. Next base: position 18,029 of record NZ_JBQKKM010000069.1, read on the forward strand.
TAGAAGTGGCGATTGTGAATCTGTGCCAGCTAGAGACGGCGACTTCATCTGGACAAGCACAGGTGAGTATCCCAGAAATACAATCTTTACTTGATAAGATAACTTCTTTAGAACAAGAAGTTTCGAACCTCAAGCAAAATGGAGTATCTGTAGCAGTGGAAACACAGACAATACAGAAAAAAGCTAGAACGAATAGAAAAGGATTCCAAGCTCCATTAGGTAAAATAACGGAGACTCTAAAAAATGCAACGAAGCAAGAACTACAAAAAGTAAAAAGTAATTGGGGAGCAATGCTAAATACGCTAGTCCAAAATCAAATGAGATCACAGGCAGCGTTATTGAATGAAGCAGAACCAGTTGCTGCATCATCTGACTCTTTGATTATTAAGTTTAAATATGAAATCCACTGTCAAATGGCATTAGATAATGGTAAATTTATAGAGACGATTACTAATTCTTTGTATCAGCTTACAGGTACAAGGTATAATTTATTAGGAGTCCCGGAAGAACAATGGCTCACTATAAGGGAAGACTTTCTAAATAGTTCTCATCATGCAGAGTCTGATGAGGAAGACGAAGAAATACGTCAAGATAATCCTGTTGTCTCGGAAGCAATAAAATTATTTGGTGAAGAATTATTAGAAGTGAAGGATTAATTTTGAACCTATTGGTTATATATGTACATAATATGTAGATAAACCAATGGAAACTATAAACTGGAGGTAATGATAAATGCGTGGAATGGGAAATATGCAAAATATGATGAAGCAAATGCAAAAAATGCAAAAGAAAATGGCTGAAGCTCAAGAGCAACTTGGTGAGGAGAAAATTGAAGGAACAGCAGGGGGCGGAATGGTAACTGTAGTTGTATCAGGTCATAAAGAAATTCTTGATGTCATTATTAAGGAAGAGGTTGTCGATCCAGAAGATGTAGAAATGTTGCAAGATCTAGTTCTAGCAGCAACAAATGATGCATTAAAAAAAGCGGATGAACTTACTAACTCTACTATGGGTCAGTTTACAAAAGGATTAAATCTTCCTGGAATGTTTTAAGGAGGGAGATTATGCATTATCCTGAACCTATATCAAAGCTGATTGACAGCTTTATGAAATTGCCAGGCATCGGGCCTAAAACGGCCTCAAGACTGGCTTTTTTTGTATTAAATATGAAAGAAGATACAGTGTTAGATTTCGCAAAGGCACTTGTTAATGCAAAAAGAAACCTTACTTATTGCTCTGTTTGTGGGCATATAACAGACCAAGATCCATGTTATATATGTGAAGATAGCAGAAGAGACAGAAGTATTATATGTGTAGTTCAAGATCCTAAAGATGTAATTGCGATGGAAAAGATGAAAGAATATAACGGACTTTATCATGTGCTTCATGGTGCTATTTCTCCGATGGATGGTATAGGACCAGAAGATATTAATGTACCTTCTTTAATAAAAAGATTGCAAGATGATGAAGCGCAAGAGGTTATTATGGCAACCAATCCGAATATAGAGGGAGAAGCAACAGCCATGTATATCTCACGTCTTCTTAAACCATCAGGAATTAAAATCACAAGAATTGCCCATGGTTTACCAGTAGGTGGCGATTTAGAATACGCAGATGAGGTTACACTATCTAAAGCATTAGAAGGTAGAAGAGAAGTGTAAGAACAGGAGGGCTAGTGATGTTCTTTCAAAGAAAAGGGAAGTTAAGGAAGGATTTCGATGAAAAGCTATTAGTCCAATTTAATCATTTAAAGAAAGAATGGTTAAATGATAAGAGTCTATTAGATAAAAGTTTTGATCCTTCCGATGAAGTAATTAGCACTGCTAAACTGTCAGAAGCAAAATACTTTTTCCTATTTAAAGAAGCAAAACAAAGAAAAATAAACTTATTAAAATAATAAACAGACCGAGTGAAAACTTATTTTTGCTCGGTCTGTTCTTTTTTGTTTTTTATTCTTTTCCATTATTATTGGAGATTAGAGCATAATGGAACAAAGCAATCTTTTGTTTAAATATTAAAAAGTATTGGATATAGTCTTATAATTCATAGGAAAAGTTGTCCCTTCTAGGTCTTATTTATAGAAAGTAGACATAATTATAAATACAAGCATAGTGAGGGAGGATGGATAGTGAGTCCGGTTGTTATTATATCTATTGTTATCGGTTTAATTATTTTGTTGCTAGTAGTTGGAACACCAATAAAGCCGCTTAGAATGATTGGACAAGGTATTATTAAAATTATGATAGGTGCATTATTTTTATTTTTCCTAAATACGGTTGGTAATCAATATGGTATACATGTGCCGATAAATTTTGCGACTTCAACTGTGTCAGGGATATTAGGAATTCCAGGTGTAGCAGCGTTAGTAGCAATTCAATTGTACATTATTTAAAGGTATATTTACTATAATTTGATAGAGATTATCTATACTACTCAAAGGGAATGAATAAACCTTTGAAGAAAAGATAGATAATCTTTTTTTGTGAGTTTTATAATAGTTAGGGTGGGAAGGTGGTTTATTCATTTAGTAGACGATACTTAATTGTAATTGATTTTTATCACACTTTGGAAATGAAGTAAGACTCTCATCTTTTATTAAGGAACATTATCTATTATTTAATCATTTACTGATTACGATAAAAGTGAAGAAAAAAGGGTTGACTTCATTAAGGAAGGGTGATAGTATATAAAAAGTCGTCAGATTGATTAAGTTAATCGCTGAAAATTACTTTTTGAAAAAGTAGTTGACTTCAAAAATTGATTATGATATTATATAAAAGTTGCTTCTGATAGCAACAAACAAATTGCTCTTTGAAAACTGAACAAACAAACGTCAACAATAATCGTTTTATAACTAACGTTATAGAACAAAAAACAAGTAATAAAAAGCTAGAGTTTAGCAATGAGCTAATCAACTCTTTATTGGAGAGTTTGATCCTGGCTCAGGACGAACGCTGGCGGCGTGCCTAATACATGCAAGTCGA
>NZ_JBQKKM010000070.1:0-20824 GCF_052116745.1 Niallia sp. Sow4_A1
TTTCTTTATTTTTGCTCATACTACCGCGCTTGCGTTTGGTTGGCGGTCTAACGACCACCAACCAAACCAGAGGGTAAATTATTTTCTACCCACAAACATTTTACTCATACTAATGGTTTTCTATTCTTTTATACCTAAAATAACTTTAGCTATGATTTATTTAAACATCATTTCGGTTCCCATAATTAGGTTTTGAAGCATTTTATAACATTAGAAAAGACCGACTGTACTTAATGCAGTCGGTTTTCTAATACCACTAACCCGCCCGTTCAACTTATTTACTTTACTCCCTGTTTTTAGGTATGAAATTCCTTACAAACCTATATTTTTTCTGGTCATGTTGTGCATATAGATAGCCGAACACACTGAAGACTATAGCACCAAGTAGGTTAACAAATAAATCCTTCATTGTATCAATAATTCCAATATCAAGATATCCGGCATCAATAACGGTTTCAATCGTATTTCCCCCATCGTCTTTACTTTCTATAACTGTGCGTTGGATATTTTCAATACGATAAAGGACCTTGTTTTCTTCTCCAAGACTTACACTGTTAATTTCCTGAACAACTCGGTCCTTTTGCATATCAAGATTCATCCAACGGTCTGCGGAGTATTCAAAAAACTCCCACATAACGCCAACGGTCATCGAAAAACAGAAAGTGACTATCGCAAGAAATAATGGGGACAATTTTATACCCTCGGCATTCTTATTTAACAAATAGACTAGCGAGAAACCGACACCTGCAGCTAAAAAGCCATTGAGTGTATGAAGTGCTGTATCCCACATTTTAAAATAACCATAAAAATCACTCAGTTCCCCCAGAATAGTCGAACTAAAAATAAATAAGATGATGATCAGTTCTAACAAGTTGGGAATTTCAATTTTAAACAAGCGTTCTACAAGTTGAGGGATCTCAAATAAGGCGAGCGTCAACGCAAGAATAAAGACATCTCCCCATCTTTGCATAAAAATTATATTATTGACAAGGTTTACAACCGCAATTGCACGAAATACAACATACACTGCAACAATCTTCTTGTTGGCTGTTGTCGTGCTGCTAGTAAATAATTTTTTTAAGATGTTCATGAGTAGCATCCTCCAATACATTAAGATATTCATCTCTTTTTATTATAGTTTGCTTATAAATCCCGCCATTAACACCTCTTATCGGAATCCCTCCAATATATCAGAAAATTTATAAACTAAGAAAAGGAAACCCTTGAAGTGAAAAATAGCTCGTTTTTGTAAGTTAATGGGGTTCTATAAAGGATGAAGTTACCCAGTTTCCATAATTCCCTACTTACCAAAAATTATTAAAAACTTTATAAATCATATTAACTCTCACGTTACGGGATACTTTATATTAACTAGCAAAGGGAGGAAAACAAAATGAAAGTGAAGGAATTCTCTTAATTAGTGGGCGTAAATTTCACCATTATTACCTAAAGAAATAGACTGAATCACTATTAGATCCAGCCCAAATTTGTATTGATTTGAGAATACTCCCCCTATTGGATGTTGATTGAAAAACTATTGAACTGCATATTGTTTTCCCCGTTGAACTTTTCCATTTCTTTACCGTCCGGAAACCACCTATTTAGCAGGGATGTAGTTACATTCCAGTCAAACCTAATTCCTTTTTTGCCATCTGTACATATTCATCCTGACCAGATATTAAAGCAAGTTCCGCTATATCAACAGGAAAAGTAGCATTTAATTCAATAATATGTTCCTTCATCCTAGGCCAATGATATCCTCCAGCTTCTTTGTATGCCTTTATGAGTGCATCAAGACCTTCTTCACCAAAAACCCTATAATGTCCCATGAAATCTCTGGAAATATCCGCCACCTTGGCTTCTGTCCAATCAATTAACCCCGTTACATTTCCTAATTTTTCAACGAGAATATGTCCTGGGTGTAAATCTCCATGGATTAGACCTGTTTCTTTTGGCCATAATTCTTCATCATTCAACCATGTTTGCCACCTATTCCACAACTTCTCTCCAACACCGAATTTCTCCTTAACTGTATCCATACGTCCTTTCATGTTTTGTTTAACTTCCTCTGCAGTTTGGACAACAACTCCAGCTTCAGATGCTTTCTCCTTTGGAATACGATGAAGCATTACCAGGGTTTTCCCAAGCGTCTCGTAAAAACTTTCCGGTATATTATTTTCATCAATCTCAAATACATAGGCCTGTGCTTCAGGGTCGATGGTTCCCGCTGGAACACCATGCAACATTTTATACGCTATAAGCTCTTCTGTGTAGATTTTCCAATTGGGGGCTTCGAAATCAGCGTACTCATTTATAAGATCCAGTGCTATTTTTTCCGCCTTCGTTCTAGGAAATACATCTTTTCTTCTCGGAATACGTAGCACCCATTCATTTCCTTCTTGATCCTTGGCAAATACAACCTGAAAATCTACTCCTGATTCATTAAAAACGAAAGTATTCTCCTTCAATTCAAGACCATGTTTTTCTGCAAGTTCCAATACTTCTTTTTTTGTTTTACTCATTAACCATCACATCCAAATCTTTTATTACTTTGGTAGCATTAGTCTCGATGAAGTTCTTTAAAATTCATAGAATTTTATACGTCTTTTAAAAAACTTACCAGAACCTCCGTAAATTCCTTTGGTTTATCGTAATGGATATCATGTCCAGGAGTATCAATATTAATTCTTTTTCCATTAACTAATAAACTAACTACTCGATCAGCATCCTCATCCGATAACGCTGCTACTAATAAGTTACCATCATAATTTGTATTTGCTTTTAAAAACACTGTTGGACCTTTAATTTTTGATAATATTTCTGTCTGAATTAGGTAGTTCATATTCACATATGTTGCCATCTTTTGAAATATTCCCTATTCGATTTCCATTAATTTCAGTAAACCATATTTTTTTATTCGGTCCTTCTGTAATACCATAAGGTCCTGAAATCGAATTAGGTAAAGGATACTCAACAATAATTCCTTCTTTTGTAATCCTTCCTATTTTATTTGCTCTATTCTCAGTAAACCAGACATCATCGTCTGAGGATACTGTTAAGCATAACACTTTCGCATCCGGGGTCGGTATTGGGTATTCAACAACTCTCCCATCCGACTGAATACAACTAATCTTATTTGCTTTGTGTTGTGTAAACCATACTTCTCCACTGCTTGAAACAGCTACTCCGTACGGTCCCGTATTTTGATCTTCTAAATCCAACTACTCTTGCAATATATATATTCCATAAAAAATACCCCCAATCTCTATTCCGAGACAGGAGGTAAATTCAAACGCAAATATATACTTAAATAAACATGTTCAGTGAGAACAGTCCTACTAAAGTCAAAATGCACATGACATTAATCCTATCTCAGAAATCAGTCAATAACAAATAGTGTTCATCAATTTACCTGAATGAACCTAAAAATAAATTAACTAAATTATTGATTTCTTCTAAAATTAGGATTATATGATCATGTGTATTTATTCACCCTTTCAATAATTACTTTACATTATTTAAGACCAATTCGTTAATTGTAAATGTAATTTTTTTAAAAACTTTAAATTAATGTCAAATTGGTAGTAATCAGCAAGTACAAGAACCAACCCTTCAACTACATGCAATGCATTAGAATAGGTACGATATAATTCTTCCTCATCTAACTTGGATGTAATGGAAACATACTCCGCATACGCCTCTTCTGAAAGATCGTATTCCAAGTTTTTTGTAGCATTTAACCAACGTTCTACATTATTTTCCCGAATTCTAATCAATTGTAATACATATTTCTGTACATAAGATAAACTTTCTAATGCACGAGCGTATTCTCCTCTTTTTAGAATATTCACACCCATAAGCCATGCATTAACCAAGTTATTAAATGCAAAATTCACATTATCATTTGTCTTTCTTTCTGGTCCATCACCTTTTAGGAAATCTAAATATCCCTTTAATTTACCAGTCGAGTCATAGATAAACATGGATTCTGTGTCAGGAAAAACCCCTGTGTCTTTAAAAGACTTAATTATATCCATATCAGACTCTGAAAGAAAGTGAAATTCACCTCTAATAAGATTACTAAACACAACAACTTCTGTTCCAAATTCGTTAAAAAAGAGTAAATCATAAGGTTCAACATCCATCAACCAATCAGAAGATTTAAAATCATGAACCTGTTTATCTTTGAGAAAAATATAGAACTCAATATCAGAGTATTGATCTCCTTCACCTTTCGTAAAAGAACCGTACATCATACATGCCGATATTCGAATATCACGCTCACATTTTCCCTTAAATTTATTTATTAAATTTTCCTGTAGTAACATATACAATACATCCTCCTAAATTTTAATATTTAAAGAAGTTTGTATATCTACTACCGGACAACATGAACAACACATAGTTAATGCTCCTTTCAACTACATTTTTTATTTTATCATATTTAACAGTGCCCAACAATCCAACCATGTTTCCCTTTTCTATTCTTTTAAGTCCAGAATTACCTCTAGCAAAAATCTATTTAAGCAGCATCTCTGTTTCCGCAATAAGTTCTTGTAACATATTTATTCCTTTCCTTGTATTATCGGGATTGGTAGAGACTAATGTTACAATCTGGCCAATTTTATTTTTATATTCGTTGGGTTTTCTATTAAACCCATCAATCATTCGAACAGCCTTTTTCTCATTGATACAGTATTCTTCATTTATAGCAAACAGGACTTGATTTAAACAGGATATGGTTCGAAAGCAGTGACCTGCAACATACGAAATATCATCCTTATCCACATTATCTTTCGCAAACATCAAAGAGAAGGACGCTTCAAACATGAAATAGCCGATTATAGCTTCTTTTAATGGTTGGGGATATGGTTTTGTCTTAGCTTTTAAATTAGATATTCGGCTCGCTTGTTCAGATAATATCTTACAAATTGAGATTTCCCCCATATACATAACATTTAGATAAGCATGTGGATGCCCCGTATGATAATGGGCGGAAGCATTGCCATTTAAACAATTATTAATCACTTTCGATACTCTTTTAACATCACGAAAAATCAAATCAACATGATAGCCCTGAACAACAAGCCATCCACCACCATTTATCCAAGCACCCCATTCACCTAAAGATGTAATTAAGTTTTCTCTATGGTCATCATCCAATTTTGTTGCTATTTCGCTGACCTCCTGGACATCAAATCCTGCAGACTCATCGTAATATATTCCAATATCAATATCGGATGTTGGATGATTCGTTCCTCTTGCCCTTGAACCACCTAAAACTACTCCTACAATGCCAGGTATATCTTTCAGTTCTTTATTTATTTCATCAATAATTCGTTGAACGGTCATTAAAATATCAACTCCTAATCCACAAAAAACACACTTGGGTATTCAACAACTCCTGAAACGTTATCGAGAGTATTTTCACGTAACTCGATTACCATGAATGCTTCATCTGGTACTTCGAAAGGTGCTTTTATTTCCCATATAGATGCTTTTTTGAACCCGAATTTCGGATAATATTCTGGATGTCCCAAGACAACAACAGAATTGTATCCAAGCTCTTTCGCTTCTTTCAATGCTTCGGAAATTAAAAGTCTACCTATTCCTTGATTTTGATATTCAGGTAAGACAGAAACAGGTGCAAGAGCAAGTGACTCAACTGTTTGATTGTCATCCATTATGTTTATTTTAGATAGAAGAATATGCCCCACAATGCTTTCTTTATCTTTATCTATTGCCACTTGAGATAATTCTGGAACAAATGAATTTGAATTTCTGATTCGTGCTACCAAGTGATGCTCACTTTTATCACTGTGCTCAGCATCAGCAAATGCAAGTTCAACAACTTTTTCAGTTAATTCATAATCCTTTACTTCCTCTTGTTTAATTATTATACTCATCTTCTCTAACTCCTTTTTTCACACAAATCGCAGTTCTTCCCGTAAATAATTCATTGTCACAAGTCTTTCTTCATCATTCTGTTCATCAAATAAAAGTTGTTCAATAAACTCCCATATATCTTCTAATCGTCTTTTCCCTTGATAAAAAGTCATTGCATCTCGATTGATTGAAAAGTTTGGATGAGTTTTCCGATAGATACTTAAAAATTCATCAAAATAGGGTTTATCAACTAAGAACATTAGGTCAGCTTCAACAGGGGCTAGTTTTAATCCTTCCCAATCAATTAACAATAGCTGGTTCCCGGATTGCATTAAATTCCAATTGTGCAAATCTGTATGGCATAAGGCCATTTTCAAAATAGGGTTTTTCAAGTTCTGTGAATACTCTTCAACCGTATAAATCAACTTATTTAATTGTGGAATGTAGGAATGAATCAATTCCCATACATCGGATGGAAAATCATTTCTCCCTTTTTGCAATATTTGCCTCAACATCTGTAAAAATGGAACCTCAAAATCTTCTTTTATGGCATCCGTCCTAATTGGAATGTCATCACCATATGAATGAAGCTCTGTTAAAATCTTTGAAAGTTGATCAACTTGATTCCCTGTCAAATCCTGATCCCCAATAGTCTCCCCCTCAATAAAATCATAAAGCAAATAAACACCATACTCATCTTCGCATTTATATTCCCCACTACTTGTTATCAAAGGGACGGGTATTTTTCCTTGCAAATCGCTACTGTTTTTAAGCCACACCATAATTGGCACATATTGATCAATAAGAGCAGTCAATTTTGGTGTGGAAGATCTACTTTTTTCATATACCTTTAAAAAATAACTTTTATTTTTGTTAGACACTTTATAGGCGAGGGATGCCCAACCACCCTGCTGGGACAACACATCAGTAATATCTATATTATAATAGTCTTTTAAGATACTTTTTACTTGATCCATATTATTTCCCCTATAATATTCTATTTGCTTACCTTCAATGCACCCTGTATATATTGATAGATTTCACCGTCTAAGCCATACTGCAAATCATTATCAGGGTTCTCCTGATGGAATCTTTCAGCCTGTTTCCATATCTCAGAATCATTTATGGTAATAGAATGAAGTATTTTTCTCCATTCTTCCGCCAATTTCCTTACTTTTGCATTCGAAGGTGGAGTGCCATTATCCATTTCAACACGTATTTCTTCTAAAATCGTCTTAAATTTTTTCTCTGCACCTTTTAGATCATCCTTATCAATCTTATTATAGAAATCCCTTATGCTCTCTAACTGCTGTTTTGAAAAATATATTTCTTGGTACATTTTCATTGCTCCCAGTAACTCTGTTATATCTTTTACGGACATCATTTTTTTACTTCGAATGACATTTGCAGTGAGTTCTAATTCATTTAATAAATTTTGTTGGACTTGTATGTCCCTTCTTAAACGATCTATTTGTGTTTCGATGATATTGATAGCAGAATTTTTTTCTCTATCCTCCATGACTTCCTTTATATCATCTAACGACAATCCCATTTGTTTTAAAGATAAGATTTGCTGCAGATTCGTTAAATCGGATTTCGTATAAAGCCGATGTCCTGATTCTGTATATTCAGATGGAGAGAACAATTGAATTTGATCATAATATCTTAACGTTCTTATTGTTAAGCCTGTCAATTCTGCAAGCTCTCCTTCTTTCAAATACTCTTTCATCCTCACCAATTCCTTTTTATAAAATGAATTCTTCATTAAAGAAGTGCTTGAAGTTCACTTTGATTAAAGCTATATGTTCTCCCGCAGATTTGACAGCCAGTTTCAATTGATTCTTTTTTACTAATTGCTTGCTTTATCTCGTACTTATTTATAGCATATAGCATTCCACAGAACATTTCTTTTGAGCATCCGCAGAAAAATTGAATAGGACTGCATTCCATGAATTTTACATCCTTAAATAGCTCACTTAGCTTTTCTTCAATATTGTTCTCGTTATATTTTCCCAAATTGTTAAAGAAGCCCCTATTAGTATGAAAGGTGTGTTTTATTTCATCAATCAAATGAAGCGAAGCACCTGGAAGCAATTGTGCGAATATAGCATTACTAAATAATAGCCCCTCCTCATGATTTAGCCCAAGATTGGTTCCGATAAAGGTTTGAGTTTGCTCACTCTGAATAAAATAATGTGAAATATCATCAACAATATTTTGGTAAGGCATATCTGTTATCCCAGTAAACTGATTCATGGCAGAGCCCTTAATTACTCGTATACTTCCCTTTTCACCAATAAGTTGATTGAGCGATACATTACTTATAAACTCCGGAGAAGCATTTTGTAGTCCTTCATTAAGATAGCCTCTTACATTTCCTCTAGCATCTGCATCAGCAAAGACCTTATATTTTGGGTCACTCATTGTAATCTGAAGACTTACACGCTGATCTCCTTTTAATGTTCCCGACATTAGGCTCACAGCAGATATTGTTTTACCTAATAAGAGCATTTGCAATTTATTCATTTCTTTATTTAGGTTAAAAATAGTATTTATCAATTTAGTATTATCAACAAAAAACAAACGAACTTGTTTGTCGAATATGAGGGTCTTAACAATAACATTTTGCATGGGTAGGTTTCCTTTCAATCATTATTTTCCGTTAAGTCCACTATAAAACATTACCTTACGTAAGGTTCAAGGATAAAGTTATTTTCACTTTTTTGAAAGAGTTAATAAATAACAGATACACATACGTGAGAGAGGTTGAAAATGAAGTATGTATGATTTAGTATCTTAACTACAGAATCATTAAGAGGTGAGGATATGGTAAGAGCAGACAAGTTAGCCTCCTAAAATCAAAAACACATTTTTAGGAGGCTAATTAAATGAAATTTAATATTATTGATAAAGAAGAATGGGATAGATTACCGTATTTCGAGCATTATTTGAAGCAACAGTGCACGTTTAGCATGACAGCAAATATTGACATTACATCGTTATTGGAACAGCTTCAAAACAAAGGAATAAAGTTCTATCCAGCCTTTATTTACATGGTCACTAGGGTAGTAAATTCTCATGAAGAATTTAGAACTTGCTTTAATGATGAGGGTGCACTAGTTTATTGGGATAGAATGATTCCAAGTTATACAATCTTCCATAATGATAACAAATCGTTCTCAAGCATATGGACTGAATTTTCTGATGAATTTCATATCTTCTATAAAAACTATCAAGATGATATTAAGCAATATGCAAATGTTAAGGGGCTTTTTACAAAAGAAAATGTACCAGAGAATTCTTTTCCTATATCTAGTATTCCTTGGGTTAGTTTTACTGGCTTCAACCTAAACGTAAATAATAATCATGACTTCTTACTACCAATTATTACAAGTGGGAAATACTTTAATCAGGAAGAGAAAATATTGTTGCCTATTTCATTACAGGTACATCATGCCGTTTGCGATGGATTTCATGCTAGTACATTTTTAGAGGAGCTACAGCAATTAGCTCATAATTGCTTTGATTGGCTCCCATAAATATTGAAGTGGTTTTCATTTTAGTTAAGGAGTTGTTTCGACGACTCCTTTTCTAATTATACTAATGCAATCTATCTTATATCCAGTAAAGCTAAATGATCAAACTTTGCTCCAAGCCTCCGCAACTTTAAGCATTTGTAATCCCATTTCTCCCTGACCAATTTTTATTAGGAATAATCCAGTAGATACAGACTGAATAAATCCCCATTCCCATATTGCTTGAGGATTTATACTAGTTATTTCACTTAGAAGCAAACACCGTTTACGACCATTCTCCATTGGATTGATGGTTAAATCATCTAGCCATTCACGCATCAATACACCAAGATCATATGCTGGTTCGGCAATCAAACCATCGGGGTCAATCAGTTTAAATGAGGCCTTAGATTTTGTCATGTCTTTTAAAATGTTTCCGCTATGTGCATCACCATGAACCAATACGGATGTTTCTAGGCTGCTATTTGATAAACGAGACTCTAGGAATACCAGTGCTTTTTCGATTAACAGTCTGGAACATGGGCGTTCAAGCTCTGCCCAAAGTTCGGGAATAAAACTTGAAAACCAATTTATGATGTCCTTGCCTGATTGCAGTTTATGGTCTTTCGGTAAAGATTTTCCCCATGATTTTTTCAATGCATTACAGATAATCTCAATCTGCATTTCTGCAGGATAGCCCATATCTTTTAAAGGAGAGCCTAATTTCTCTAATAAAATTGCTCGTTGATCCATATTATAATTTAGTAATCGAACATAACCATGCCCATCGGCAATCTTTAAAGCTACTATTTCCTGTTTAAATGCTGTGTTTCCTTCCATTGGAGGCATGGTCAATTTTAGTATTGCTTTATCCCCCATCCTAGTCGTAACTTCAGCAACAAAAGCCTCTGTTCCACCGTTTAAACTTTTGCCTAGCCTTATCTTCCATTTTTGTTCTAATAAATGAGTGACCTCACCTAAGTTCCTTAGCCAATGTTCACCATCAACGCCCAAACTCATTGCTTTTTGCTGAACCGTCGTTGGAACTACAATTTGACTTTTAATTTTTACTCATCTCCCTCTATCCATTCAATGATTTATAAATGTTTTGCGTATATTTCGTAATGTCTTGATCATAATCTGGATACTTATATCCAAAACGCTCCGCCACAAATTTAGAGTATTTTCTAAATAACTCATAACAAGTGAGCAAGGCCCGCCACACACTTGGGTAATCACTTTCTGAATATGTAGTAAGCAATGTATCCCAATCTTCTTTGGGTAAATACTGATTAATAAATTTATAGTTTTTCCCAACGCTGAAGCTAAAGCCTTTTTCTAATCCTATTTCCCAAGACATCATTCTTAACAAATTAGGTCTAGCAATTTCGTTTAAATGGTCAATTGCAAAAAGGATTTCTTTTCTCGCTAATCCTTTTACTACATAGGTTGAAACCCACCAGAATTCATTACAGCAATCATCAAATTCTCTTGCTGTTGGCTTATTAATCCAATACTTACGATCACTCGGTATAACATCATTTTTAACAAGTGAATCCTTATCAAGCAGCACTTCTACTAATCCATCACTCTTAGAAAAGTAATCATCCACTTCGTTTATTGGAATAAGTGTTAAGTCTAATTTATTGCCATCCTCAAAAAGCATGAGATAAGAAAACCAATTCCCTAACTCTGGTGGAAAAAGCTCCATATCTTCTGGTTTCTGCATTATCAAACGCTTTCCAAAAATATCTAGCCATTGATCATTTTCTTTGAAAGAATCCATGTCTGTTACAAAATAGGAAATATCATAATCTTGGAATGGATCTTTGGGAATGTTCTTGTTTGTACGAGATCCTTCTAGTGTTACAAGTCGAATTCTATTATCATTCCTCGCAAATTTAATGAGCATATCCATCATTTCTTGTTCACTTCTCATTGTAATTTTCCTCCAGTATTTGTGCCATATACCAACGAAAAATCTCAGAGAATTTTTGTTCTGAGATTTCTATTAGTACACTTTGAAAAATATTACTTCTCTGCCGAGATAATTAAAAACATTGGTCTTCTGTTTTCATCTTTCATTTCCGGTATACTCCTTACCATTTCTTCGGTAGCCATAGGTTCCTTAACTAATTTAATTGAAAAACCAGCTTGAATCACATCATTGATATATGTTGCAAAGGTACGGTGATATTTGATAACGTTCTCCGTTAGGAAGGTTGTATTACGCACGCCTTCAGACTGATAATTGTCAACAGGCCAATATAGGCGATTTCCATGGTTATCATAATACCAATCTTGTTCGTTCCGAGAAGTAAAAATAGGATGTTCAACAGAAAAAACAAAAGACCCTCCTGGCTTTAAAAAACCATAAACTTTTTGGCAAACTATCTCAAATGACTTAACATAGTGAAAAGCCAACGAACTGATTACCACATCAAATTGTGAGTCTGAAAAATTTATGTCTTCAATTGGCATTTTAATGTATGAAACTGCAGAGTCATCCGTCATTTTACGAGCTTTTTGAAGCATTTTTTCAGAAATATCTACACCAATCACCGAACTTGCTTGTTGTTCACGTGCGTACCTACAATGCCAACCGAAACCGCATCCTAAATCAAGTACATTCTTATTTTTAAGCTCTGGCAATATTGCTTTTATTACTGGCCATTCGCCTGCACCTTCAAGTCCTTTGACTGATCGTGGCATTTTTTCATATTCAGAAAAAAAGACAACATCGTCATATTTATTTTGCTTCATTGTTTTAACATCTCCAATTAATTAGACAACCTAGTCTAATCTTTAATCTCCCACGCTGGGTTCCAGACGACTTCCCACAAACCAAAGTTTCTTCATATAATAGTTACGTTATAATTTCTTTAATTGTTTTTGCAATTCCAAAAGTCTTATCAAGCATACTACTCGATTGCCTTTGCTCTTTCCATAATTTCTTGAACTATCGAATTTTTGGCATCCGCATAGTGTTGGACATGTCGCCATTCACGCCCAGCTAGGTTTCGCTTGACGGTTGCATATTTATCTCGATCGGAACTGCTGGTCCGTAGCCAATTGCGGAAGCGTAACATTCTATCAACCTCAGAGGCTCCTTCACTAAATACATGCAGATTAATATCAGTATCGGGACCTTTGAATAGACGATGCTCAAACCACTCGGGTTCTCGAATACGTAAAGTGTAGTCAGCTTCCTCTAGGTCTGAAACATATGTTGATTCATCGGCAGAGTTCTTTACAACCATTAGAATGTCAATGATTGGTTTGGCACATAGCCCCGGTACTGAAGTAGATCCAACGTGCTCCAATTGCAATACCTTGCTTCCGAGTATGTAACGAATCCTATTTGCCTCTTGGTTGAATAGCGTTGGCCAGTGTGGATTATACTCATGAAGTATGATAAGAGCATTGTGAGGTTTACTTTCTCCAACCGTTGCTTTCTGAATCTCTTTGTCACTTTTAGAAATTGAATTTGAATCGTCTCGAATTGATGGCATTTGCTCCACCTCCATAAAGAAAAAAACTGGACCCACTATTGAATCCAGCTCTGAATTTTGATTGATTTTTGATAATAAAAAACCGATTGGTTGATTATTGAAAACCATTGGAATTCATACGGATTTCTATTGATTTCTCTCTAATCCGTTCCCATTAAGAAACCGAGAAAGTATTAATTGGGGAATCTTACTATCTTTCCCTCGTCTTTCCGCTACTATATTTACATTTCAAGTTACATTCCAGCTAAACCTAATTCTTTTTTTGCCATCTGAATATATTCATCCATCCCAGATATTAAGGCAAATTCGGCAATTCCAACAGGGTAGGCAGCATTTAATTCAATAATATGTTCCTTCATCTTAGGCCAATGATACCCTCCAGCTTCTTTGTAAGCCTTGATAAGTGTATCAAGACCTTCTTCACCAAATACTCTGTAATGGCCAACGAAATCAGTAGATATATCAGCTACCTTCGCTTCTGTCCAATCAATTAAACCTGTTACATTTCCTGACCTTTCAACGAGGATGTGTCCTGGATGTAAATCTCCATGAATCAGTCCAGTTTCTTTTGGCCACATTTCTTCATTATTCAACCATGTTTGCCACCTGCTCCATAACACCTCTCCCACACCAAATTTTTCCTTAACAGCATCTATACGATTTTTCATGATTTGTTTTACTTCCTCTGGTGTTCGGACTATAACTCCAGCTTCAGATGCTTTCTCCTTTGGAATGCTATGAAGTGTCGCCAATACTTTTCCAAGCGTCTGATAAAAACAATTCGGTATATTATTTTCATCAATTTCAAAAACATATCTTTTAGCTTCAGGATCAATGGTTCCTGCTGGAACTCCATGTAACTTTTTATAAGCTATCAGCTCTTCTGTGTAAATTTCCCAATCAGGAGCCTCAAAACCAGCATACTTGTTTATTAGGTCCAGTGCTATTTTTTCTACCTTCGTTCTAGGGAATACATCTGTTCGCCTCGGAATACGCAGCACCCATTCCTTTCCTTCCTGATCCTTAGCAAATACCACCTGAAAGTCTAATCCAGATTCATTAAAAATAAAAGAATCCTCTATTAATTGGAGACCATGTTTTTCTGCAATTTCCAATACTTCTTTTTTTGTTTTACTCATTACTCATCACATCCAAATCATATTTTTTGAAATAATAGAGACAATATTAGTTATGAAAATTGCGTATATATTGATCCTCACCTTTATCTTTCACAACAAATCCAAGCTCATTTAAGTCCATTCTTAAATGTTTTATTTTTTTCTTGTCTCCTTCTCTAATTGCTTTCCTACGTTCATATAATATGGCATTGACGTTCTCGCCAACCGTACGGTCTTCAAGAGTCCAGAGTTTGTAGTCATCAGCATACGGATCTTGTTCACTCCACGGATAATGATGATATAGAAAGCCCTCTCGTACTTTCGCTTTTTTTATATCTGTCTTTTCTCTTAAAAGTTCTTGTCCCTTTTTTCCAGTTATTACAACTGTATGATCCTCCATAAAAACTTCTTTAACATCTGATTTTGTAATTCTATTTTCTTTATCATCTTTATTAATCAAAATTTCAGTATCTCTAATACTCATTTTCAAGGCTTCACTATAGACTGTTAATGACAAAAGACTCCCTATAATCACACCTATAATCATCAAGATAATAGACACCCAAAAAGGGTTAAATGAATCCAATAGTTCAATGACCTTTGAATCAGTAAATAATGGTATTTTTTTTACTAGGTCAATCAATTTTGGGAGGAACCAGCCTATCGTTCCTAATACAACAGGAAATAAAACTGCAAAGAGTTTTTCCAAGAATCCCATACCAATTATGGATGTATCTTTCATATTTTTTTACTCCCTCATTCTATTTTAAAATAGTTGATTTTTCTTATATTTCTATTCTAAATTACTTACATTTTTTGTTATCTATTTTGTTGCTATACCCACAATATCTATTAGTTCATCACTATATGTTTCCAGATCCACCTTTTTGGTAATGGCGGATAACATATACTCACTAATTGCCCCTTGAATCATATTAGCCATTACATCCACATTAAAGGCTCTAAATTCCCCTTTTTCTTGACCGTCCCGAAGGATTTGATAAAGCTCATCCATCAACGGATCTTTATCATCACTATCAGCTAATTTATAGTACGGAATATTATCAGGGGTCCTCGCATTAAAGATAATTTCAATCAGAGCTATATTTCGTGCGTGATATATGCCTTGATAAGCTAGGCTTGCCATTATAAATGTATTAAGTTTTTTCTTTGGTGTATCTTCTTTCCTTACCTTCTCCAAAATATAATTAGTGGAGCTTTCTAATAGATTCATTAACAAATGATTCATCAAATCATTTTTATCCGAGAAATGATAAGAGATTAGTCCGGTACTTATGCCTGCCCTTTTTGCTATCTGAGAAAGGCTCGTCTTTACATATCCGATTTCATCAAGTGTTTGAATTGCAGCCTCAATAATTTGTTCACGCCTAGCTTCAGCGATGAATGACTGCTTTCCTTTCTCATTTTTGTTAATAGGATTCTCCATATTTTCTCCATTGTTACTCATTAAAAAACCCCCTTTTGATTGATTGTTTAATTTTTTATTTGAATGATTAATCAAATTTTAATGTAAAAAAATATGGGTGTCAATATTCAATTGGTTGTATGAGACGAGGGACCAACTTCTCAGTCTCATACGTTTTTCTATCTATCGAATTTCATTACGTGGGTATTACAGTTTTGTAAGAGAAAAAGACTGAATCCATTTGGATACAGCATGAAAATTTGACTCAATTATTTTCGATTGATTTTCTCAAAAATGTTTTGTAACCAATAGAGTAAAAAAGCCTTAGAAAAAGAAATAAAAGAAAAACTGAAATGGTTAAATCGAACTAATGAAAAATATCTTGTTTTTTTAGCAAGACTTATTATTTCTCAAGCTAAGGAAATGGTTCTTAAATCTCTTGAATACATAGATTATGCTCTCGTTGAACAAATACGAGGTATTGTCTCTTTACAGAGTCTATTGGATGTTGTGTCAGAAAAACAGAATCAAGAGAAATAATTAACAATCCTATTCGAGGGATATTGAACAAAGAAAAATGACTGTACCCATACGGTTCAGCCTAAATTTCCATTGATCTGCGAATGAAACAACTGGTTGAATAACGATTGAATACATAAATAACTGCCCGCTGCTCTTCCCGCTTCCTTTGCCGTTTGGATACCAACTATAAAGCAGTAGGTACGGACTTTTTATCATGAGGAAGAGGAAAGTAACAGCTACTTAATCTTGCTGGATAGTTAACTATTTGTCGTGTATTTTTTAGCTATAGTTTCACTTCCAATTGCACCTATGAATATTGGACAAGGGATTAGAGGGATATTGAACAAAAGAAAAAGACTGGATTTCTATTGGATCCAGCCTCGAATTTTAATTGATTTTTGATTGAAATAAACAATTGAATAACGATTGAATACATATTAGACTGCCCGCTGCTTTTCCAGCTTCCTTTGCCGTTTGGATACCAACTGTTTAGTAGGTACCGACTTTTTAGCTTAGGGAAGATGGAAGTGACAGGGATATATCAAATTCCTCATTCCATTTTTCTTTGCAAATTGATTATTCTGGATACTACAAACTTAACCACAATTCCAATAGTAAGGTAAATAGGGAACGAATATATATACTCCCAATTTATAGGCTTATATAATTTTAGGTAATTAAATAAGGGTTGTCCAATAAAACTTCCTGTTAAATGAGAATTAAGTTTGCTGAAATTGGTTATTGGGTAAACCCCTTGATACATCTGACTTCAATGGCATTTCCCCAATTATTCTCTGAGAATAAAGTTTGCTCAAAGATTTGCTCACTTTCTGCCGTAAATTAACACATAAAATTAATATGATGAGAATAAAGTTTGCTTAGTGATATAGGGGCGAACACCAAATGAATTAAGTGGTCAACACTAAAAAAGGCACCTTTCGGTGCCTCCTGTACCATATCCGATTCATGCCTTCGGATGGAGTATCTATGCAATTGTATTGTTTATATTTGCTCGAATTGCCGATATTGGCGGAATTATGTATTGGGCTTTGGATTAAGAGAAGCCATTTAGTGGGGTAGAGTATATGCCGAGTATGGAGAAGTCTTTCAATATGTGGGGGATGGGGTGCACCATACGATGGATAGGTGCTAGTATAGGTATTTCATTAATGATATTCGCACCTTGCCAATAAAGGGGGTATCGAAGATACCTTTCCTACTACTACTAGATAGTCTAATCAATCGGTCTTATTCATAGTACCTTACCGTCTCTCCTATACCACCGTCATTCCCATACTTACCATGTTACCAATACCAAATTATTCATTTATATTTATATTTATTTCTTTATGGGCGAGTGCTAAAGTCTGAAGCGGATCACACGTTTCGGGACGTGGGCTTCCATTAAAAGAAGCAGCACACTACTATATCTTAGGGTTTCGCCTTACCACCGCTATCCCCTTACTTACCTCCTAACCCCATACCTAATTATTTATATTTATTTTTTATGGGCGAGAACTCTGCTTGGGGCTTCTTACATGTTGCCGGACGGGGGTTTACCTTGATAGATGAAGCACACTCTTTTACCTTACGGTCACTCTTACCTCATTACCCAACTGATAAATTGCATATAAAACATACAGATGGCTAGTTTTTATACGTTCTGGGAAGGTTGGAAATACTTTTGTTGTATCTTTAGCAAGGTAAATAGCATCTAGTATTTCATTCAATTTTTTTGAAGTATCCATATTCAAACTCCTTCAGCTAGTTAATTATGAATAATAATTATGATGCATAACTATTGTTGAAATATTGATGATTATTTTACATCTAAATAGATATTATTTGATGGTATTTTGGTATGCTTTGAAACTAATTCTTTTATTACATTTTGCATATTTTCAACTAATTTTGAAGAAGATTTTACTCTAATTAATGTGTAAACTTCTTCCTCGTTTATACACCATACTTTTACATCCTCAACAGTTACATCTTCGTTCATTTCTTGTAGAGTATTTTTAATCTCATCGACGGAGTATCCATTAGGGGTTCCTTCCATTAATATATTAAAAGATGCCTTTGTGATTTTAACGCCACCAGCAATGATGATGATTGATGTCAATATACTACCGATTGGATCTAACCATATTAGCCCAAAATATTTAATACCCAATGCTGCGATGACCACACTTACACTCGTAAATAAGTCAGCCAAAACGTGGAGCATTGCACTTTTTACGTTTAAATTAGAATTAGCCTTCGTTAAAATATAGCCTACTATTCCATTTACAATCAAACCAATGATACCAACAACCAACATTTGGTTTGGAATAATATCTATTGGATTAATCATGCGACTAATCGCTTCAGCAATGATAAATATGGGGATAATCACTAACGTTAAACCATTAATAAAAGCTGCGATTGGTTCAAATCGCTTGTAACCAAATGTCTTATTTTTTGTTGCTGCTTTGGTAGCCATAATGGTTGCAATCAATGCAAGAATCAATGAGAAAGCATCTGAACCCATGTGTATACCGTCACCCATCATCATTAAGGAACCTGAAATAAATCCATAGATAATTTCAACTAAAGCAAAAAACAGAGTTAAGGATGCAGCCCATATAAATAATTTTTTGTTTTTCTTTCTACTAGATTCAAATTGTGCATCATTACTACTCAATTCACATCACCCTCTTAGTTAGAATTATTATAAATATATATTACGAGAATTATTATTGGCTGTCAAGTTCAATTGAGAATTTACCTCCACAATTGATAATGATAATTATATTCAATTACTTTTATATTAACCTTCATAAGGTAGATTCTTATAAATAATTAATAATAATTATCATTTAATTATAATTTTAAAAGAGAGTGTTCCTTAGTATTTTTTATGAAATATTCATTCGTAGATAAGTTATTTATCGAATCATAAAGGTTACATTTTATTATAAGCATAATAAAGCGGTACCCCTTTTGAAATATCGTACCTGTAGAAAAACAATATTTTTAAAAATTACTATGTCTTCTTCAACAATCCTGCACCGTTTGTTCAATAAGGGCAACCTGAAAAAACTGTATAAATATTAGTGATTATAGGTTTTTTTAAGAAATAATTCATAGCGATTAATAAACATACTGCCGAAATATACATTAATTAAATGCCAGAAACAAAAACACTTCCTATCAAATGTTTGTTTTAAGAAATTTAAGAACCTCCTCATAAAACTCCTGTTTAATTCCTGCTTTTCTTAAAACTTTCCATTCTTTAATCACTTCCCCCTTCTCCATCATTTCATTAATTACATACTTTACCCTTCTTAAACGAAAATCCTGTTCTGATTCAGAAACTTGTTCAATGAACACCCTCGTTTCCGGCAACTTATCCAAATGTCTTTCCAATAAGGCTCTTTCACCAATGCTATCTCCAAGTATCTTAACCGTGATTCTTACTGGCTTCTTATCAATGCCTCTTAACTCACTTACAACCTTCTGAACCTTCTCTAATATTTCTTTATCCCTTTCTAGCCAATTGACTCGGTTATTTGTTGGGTCCACCTTCTTCCTCTTCGGTGAATTTACCTTTAACCAATCTCCATCATGACGATACAAATAAGCATACACTTCGGACCTTTTCTTCCTCAATTCTGTTTTTGAAAGGCCAGGAAAATCCCTTTGAAGATGAATCCATTCATAACGGTGTTCCTTTACCAAATCACTATCTATCCGAACTTTCGCCTTTTGTTCACATTCAATATTTTTCTTTTCATATTTAATTACTGTATTGGTATCAACACCAAGTATCCTAGCAATCTCTCGATAACTCAATCCATCATTTAATAATGTTTGCAGCTCTCTCTTCCAAAGGAAGCCAAAATCCATGATTCGGCTAAACTTGTAACGATCATCTTTGTTATTGTCCTTTCCCTTCCTTGTATAAGAAAAGCCACAAGTCGGGCAAGTAAACCGTCCAATTGGCTTCTTCGTCCTTTCACATCTTCTAATCGTTATCTCCGGTATGACGTTTTCCTTATAATCTGGACATGTGGTATTTAAACAAGGCCAATTCGGATTATTAAATGGATTATTTTCAAAAGAAGTTGCCTTAAACACTGCATCCAAGTCTAAATCAAGAAAGTTGAGCATCAACAAATGGTAATATGGATGGAACGATTTTCGATGTTTCCTTGAAAAGTTAGCTATCCATTCTTTATCCCCAACTTCTATGTATAGGTTCTTCAATAACTCTTTAGAATAAAAGTTATAAATGGCCTCATGTAACAATTTCTGCTTTGTCTGCCCTTTAAAACTAGCAAAATCTTTATCAATTAAATGATAGCGATAAAACTGTGTAAAATGAGAAAATGGTTGATTTTGATACTTCCTATTCAGCAAATGCTCTGCTTGTAAAACAATATTTTTGAGTTGTATTAGGTTGTTCCAAGTAATCTTTCTCTTTCTGTTCAAATGACAGTTGCTAGTGGCTGGTAAGACAAAAGCATGTTTATTAGAATGAGTTATCAATACATCACTATCCTCTAACCACAACTCATGCTTAGTACAAATGAGATTTCCAGGTAACTGATGGATTCGGTGCCAATACATTTCTCCATACGTAGCTATATCTTCTTCAGCACAGGCTGAACAATACCTTAGAAACCTGTTTTGTGGTATCGAACTTGCCATTATACCCGATTGCATGTAAATCTTCTTTCCGTCATCACTTGTCGATTGAGTCAAGTTTTTGTGGGAGTTTTTTTTAGCTCCCTTTTTATAAAATAAAACTTTTAATTTTGTATCCGTTTTCTAAATATTTTCTTTCATCAAAATTTCGTTTTT
>NZ_JBQKKM010000071.1:0-19107 GCF_052116745.1 Niallia sp. Sow4_A1
TCAGCCTTTCCTCTATTTCCCGCAGGAGTCGACCGTCCTCCGCTCCATTTCACTTCATTTTTAAACCTTTTTCTAAAATATAAATACGAACGATCATGTAAACTTACCGCACAATCGTTAGTATTTATTGTTAGCTGAAATGTTTATGTCCCAGTCTCTTTTGTATGTTTTTATAAGTGTTTGTTTTTCAATAATAACAACCAATGAAGTACAATTATGTATGTGCCTTCATTGGTTAAATATTTATATAAACTTATTTTAATTCGTTTTTGTTTCATCAATGTGTTTTAAACGAAAGAAAGCAGCAACAGCAGCGATTAAAGTAATCGCGCAAAGCAAATAAAATTGAAAGTGCTCCATATGCTTCATTAAAATAGCCATAATAGGTGGTCCAGCTGCCACTCCAATAAAGCGCATACTACTATAAATGCTTGTGATGGTTCCTCTTTCTTCCTTTTCAATCCCTTCTGTTATTAAGGCATCAAGAGGGGGTAAGCTTCCTCCAATTCCGATACCTGCAAACGTAAGGAAGATAATAATGAACCACATTTTTTCTGAAAAATTGAGAGCAATTGTTCCAGTAATTATCGCTAGTAAGCCAATAAATGTTATCCAGCGCATTAAATTTTTGTCTTTTTTTATTTTTTTTCCAGTAATGTAGGAAGTAAGGCATAATGCTCCGAGCGGCATGGAGAGATATAGCCCTTTTTTAATATTTTTAATATGATAATGCTTTTCCAATATATCTGATAAATAAAACAGCTCCGCAAATAAAACGAACATAACAATAGCTCCAATAAAGAAAATGGCGTACAGCCATTTTTTGTCTTGGTGCAATATTTCTTTCGTATGTTGAATAAATTCTTTGAACGGTAAAGGCTTTTCTTTACTTTTTGGTGATTTAACAAAGATCATTATTAAAACGATGGAAATGAAACAAAAGACAGGAATAGACATAAAAGGGATATACCATATAAATCCTGCTAAAAATGCTCCTAGGATTGGACTAAGTACTTTTCCAAATGTATTGGCTGTTTCAATAATCCCTAATGTACTACTCACCTCTTCTTCGTTTTTAAATAAATCGCCTACTAATGGTAATACAATTGGGAATGCTCCAGCTGCACCAACACCTTGAAGTGCTCTTCCGAGAAGAATGACCCAATAGCTATTATCTATTAACCATGCAGCAATTCCTGAAATGACCCCACCAATCCCAGCGATAATTAAACTTGGAATAATCACCCGTTTTCGACCGATGTGATCCGATAAATAGCCTGCTACGGGTATCAATATTATCGCTAAAATAGAATATACAGTAATAATCATACTTACTTTAAAAGAGGATATATTCAGCTTTTGTTCAATTGATGGCAATACTGGAATCAGCATGCTATTTCCAAGGGTCATTACTAACGGGATGGAAGAAAGTGAGAATATCGACATTTTAGAAACCTTTACATTTTGTTTCTTAGTTGTCTTGTGCATTTTATTTGTAAGGTTACCTATTCTTTTTTCATCATTTACATGATCCATTTTCATTCTCCCTGCTTTCAAATAGTTAACTATAGTTAATATGTACAGGTGAGATAAAAATTAACGCGATTTTCTCCCTCCAAAAAATGGTTATTTCACTTTTGCCAACTCCTTTCTTCTTTTCTTTAACTAATATGATATGATGAAATAAAAATGATGGTGGTGTGTAAAAGTGGGGGAAGTTATTGCTTTAAGCATTGGTAAAGAAAAAGCATTTACATGGAAAGATAAAATGGTTCATTCGGCAATTGGAAAAGAGAAAGTGGAAGAAGTGTTATTAACAGTTGATGGCTTTGTTGGCGATGGTGTTGCGAATAAGGCTTTTCATGGTGGGAAAGAAAGAGCGGTATGCTATTATCCTTTTGAACATTATAAAAAGTGGGAAGAGGAATTTAAAATAAAGCTTAATCCACCTGCTTTTGGAGAAAATATTTGTGGAACAGAATTTACGGAACATAATACATATATTGGCGATATCTTTTCTTTAGGGAAAGCGATTGTACAAGTAACCCAAGGAAGGGTTCCTTGTTCTACTATTTCAAAATATAATGAAGTGGACACATTTTTAAGCAGAATAGTGGAAACTTGTTATACGGGCTATTTTCTAAAAGTTATCGAAGAAGGAATGGTAAATGCGAATTCAAGCTTTCAATTAATAGAACGTCCCCAAGATAAAGTCTCCGTTTGGGATGCAACGAAAGTGATGCTTCTAGATCGTAAAAATAAAGATGCGATGTTAACGATATTACAAATCGAACAATTAGCAGAGGATTGGAAAAACCGCTATAAAAAAGCGCTTGAAAAAATCAATTAAAATTTTTAGTGGAAAATAGTTGACTTTTATTATATAGTTCCATATCATATAAGTAACATATCGAACGGCAATGAAGAAGAGTAGTACCTTTATTGAAAACCTCAGAGAGCTGGTGGTTGGTGCAAACCAGTGTGGACGATAAAGAGAATGGACTTCTGAGCTTCTAAACCGAACCAATTTTTTGTAGTAGGCTTTAGCGAACGTCTCATCGTTACAAGAGACAGAAATTTAGTTGTATTTCGACGGATTTCTTAAAGTGAGCTTAAATTATTAAGCTAATGAAGGTGGCACCACGGGTCTCTCGTCCTTTTTATAGGAGAGAGGCCCTTTTTGTTTTATAAAAAAATAACTAATACTGCAAAAGCAATGAAGAAGAGTAGTAAGTATAAACACGATGTTAAAGAGAGTCGGTGGCTGGTGTGAACCGATACATTCCTTATACTGAATGGACTTCTGAGTGTGAATCTGAAAATATAGTAGGGTTCAACGGTATCCTCCGTTATCGGGATAGAGTATAAATTGTACTCGAAAAGTGAGAGTGAATAATCACTCTAACCTGAGGTGGTACCGCGGTTAATTAATCGTCCTCTATCTGCAAAAGAATCATGCAGATAGGGGACTTTTTTTGTTGGCTAATATTCAATGTTTTAATAAAAAGCGTCAAACAAGGAGGATTTAATGATGAAAACCAATATTTTATTAATAGATGAAATTCAAGGAGATACATTAACGCCTATAGGGATTTATCAAAGACTATCTGGAAAAAAGAAATTCCTGCTCGAAAGCTCTCTAAAACATGAAGATTCAGGACGATATTCCATCATAGGATGTAATCCAACATTTGAGCTTATTGGAAGTGGTTTTGAAACAATGATTCTTGATGGAGATAAACGAGAAATAAGAAAAGAAAGGGCACTTGATTTGGTAAAAGAATTCTTGCCAGAAAATCAAGCAGAACTTCCTCATTTCTTGCCAGTAAATGCAGGAGCATTCGGTTATGTAGGCTATGACAATATAAGGCAATATGAATATATCGGTCCAGACGCTAAGGATGAAATAGGAATACCAGATGTGCATCTTATGTTTTTTGAAGATTTAGTAATTTTTGACCATTTAGAACAAAAAGTTTATTTGGTTGCAAGTCCATTAAAGGAAACGACAACAGAACAAGAGCTAAGATTTCGACTGCAGATTAGAAAGCTAGAGGTCACTGCTCCTTATAAAGAGGACTTACCGGAAGTGAAACTAACTCCATTTCAGGCAAGCATTTCGAAAGAGCAATTTATCGAGAAGGTTAACAAAGCAAAGGATTATATTTTGGAAGGGGATATCTTCCAAGTAGTTCCATCCCAAAGGATGACTGCTGAAATAGAGGGATCTGCTTTTTCTTATTATCGAAAACTTCGCATTAAAAATCAGTCACCATATATGTATTTTTTCGATTTTGAGGAGTATGCAGTGCTTGGAAGTTCACCCGAAAGCTTAATTAAAGCAGTTAACGGAAAAGTAATAACAAATCCAATTGCTGGAACGAGGCCAAGAGGAGCGACGTTGGAGGAAGATATAAAGCTAGAGCAAGAGCTGTTGGTAGATGAAAAGGAATTAGCAGAGCATAAAATGCTAGTTGATTTAGCAAGAAACGATGTTGGAAAAGTTAGTGGTTTTGGTAGTATCTCTGTTGATAAGTATATCAAAGTAGAAAAGTATAAGCATGTTATGCATCTTGTTTCAGAGGTAAGCGGAGAATTAAAGAAAGATTTCAAATGTGTAGATGCACTTGTTTCTTGTTTACCTGCCGGGACAGTATCAGGAGCTCCTAAAATACGTGCTATGCAGATTATCAATGAATTAGAAGGAACAAAAAGAGGAGTCTATTCAGGGGCTGTTGGCTATTTTTCAAAAAATGGAAACATGGACTTTGCCCTAGCAATTCGCACAATGGTTATTAAAGACAAAAAGGCATACATTCAGGCTGGTGCAGGGATCGTGCATGATTCTGTTCCAGTAAAGGAATATGAGGAAACGATTCATAAACTAAAATTATTCTTGGAGGAACAGCATGATTTTATTAATCGATAATTATGACTCTTTTACGTATAACTTATTTCAGTATTTAGGAGAATTAGGGGAAGAGATTACGGTTGTTCGAAATGATGAAATTTCGATTGAGGCAATTCGTCGCTTAAATCCAGAACGGATTGTTCTTTCACCTGGACCAGGTAGACCTGAAAATGCAGGCATTTTAATTGAGCTTATTCAAACTCTTTATCAGGAGTTTCCGATTCTTGGCATTTGTCTTGGACATCAGGCAATTGGATATGCATTTGGATCAGAAGTAGTAAAAGCCTCTAATGTAATGCACGGGAAAACATCGAAATTAAAGGTAACAAATAACTCCGTTTTTCGAAATATAGAAGACCCGGAAGTGATGCGATACCACTCTCTTGTTATTAAGAAGGATACATTAAATGAGGAATTCGAAGTCTTGGCTAACTCAACAGACGACAACGAGATTATGGCGATAAAGCATAAGAAGTATCCGTTATATGGCTATCAGTTTCATCCAGAGTCAATAGGGACTGACTGCGGAAAACAGTTGTTGAAAAATTTTATCATGGAAACTGGAAAGGAAGTTCAAAGATGAAAGAATACGTAGAAAAATTAATGGCGAATCAATCATTAACGGAAGCTGAAATGGAAAATGCGGCAAGCCTCCTTTTTTCAGATGAAATAACAGATACAGAGATTGCGGCTTTTATTACAAGCTTAAAAATGAAGGGAGAAACAGTAGAGGAAATAGTCGGTATCGTAAATGCTGTACGAAAACAGACTCTCCCTTTTTCCGAAACAATAATGGGCTGTATTGATAACTGTGGTACTGGTGGAGACAGATCTCAAAGCTTTAATATAAGCAGCACTTCAGCATTTGTTTTAGCAGGAGCAGGAATACCTGTAGCTAAGCATGGAAATCGCAGTATTTCTAGTAAAACAGGAAGTGCAGATGTCTTAGAAGAACTAGGAATAAAACTAAATGTGACTCCAGAACAGAATATTCGTCAATTAGAAGAAGTAGGAATTACATTTCTATTTGCTCAGCATGTTCAACCGAAAATGGGCAGAATTATGAAGGTTCGAAGAGAATTAAAGCTTCCAACGATTTTTAATTTAATTGGACCATTAACAAACCCAATATCCCTTGAAACGCAAGTATTAGGAATATATAGAAGTGATTTACTTGTAACTTTTGCTGAAAGTTTAAAAAAATTAGGCAGAAAGCGAGCTGTTGTTTTAAATGGTGCAGGCGGAATGGATGAAGCCTCTTTACAAGGTGATAATCAACTGGTGATTTTGCAAAATGGAAAAATAGAGGAAACGATCCTTAATCCAGAAGATGTAAACCTCCCTTATTATACAAATGGAAAAATACGTGGAGGAGACGCAAAGGAAAATGCCACAATATTATGGAATGTCTTAAAGGGGAAAAAGGGTGCTTATCGTGATACGGTACTTTTAAATGCAGGCATCGGTATTTATACGGCAGGAAGAGCTGACAGTATTATCGAAGGAGTAAATGCAGCGAAGGAAAGTATTGATTCAGGAGCAGCACTTCATAAATTAAATCAATTAGTGGAGACAAGCAAAGAATTCGAAGGGGCAGGGATATAAAGTGGAAACCATCTTGGATAAAATTATTGCAAAAAAAAGCGAAACGATTGAAGAATTATATAAAAGAAAAGAAGAGTTGAAGACAGTCGTTCAAAGCAAGGAAAGAAGATCGTTATTAAATAAAATAATGCAGGCAGAAGCATTATCCGTAATTGCTGAGTTTAAGCGGGCTTCTCCATCAAAGGGAGATATCAATGTGGAGAAGGATCCAAAGGAACAAGCTAAAATGTATGAATTATATGGTGCAGATGCTATCTCTGTGTTAACAGATACCCCCTTTTTTAAAGGATCATACGAGGATTTGGCAAAAGTGAGAGAAGCGGTTAATTTGCCCATTCTATGCAAGGATTTTATTGTTGATAAGATTCAAATCGATTTCGCTAAAGCATATGGTGCAGACCTCATATTACTAATAGCAGCTGCATTAGAGGACGAAAAGCTGCATGAATTATATACGTATGCAACGAAATTAGGGCTGGAAGTATTGCTTGAAGTTCATAATGAAGAAGAATTGGAAAGAGCCTTAAAAACAGATGCTCCGTTAATTGGTGTGAATAACAGAGACTTAAAAACATTTGAAGTATCACTGGAAACAACCGAAAAATTAGCTGGGAAAATTAAGAATAGTGGCAGATACATGGTTAGCGAAAGTGGTATAGCCACATTTGAGGATATTTTAAAGGTTACATCTAGTGGAGCGAATGCTGTTTTAGTTGGGGAGACCTTTATGAAAGCAACAGACCTTGAAAGCAAAATCAAAGAAATGAAAGTATCTTTGGGGGGCTTGAGATAAAGTGAAAGTAAAAATTTGTGGCATTACAACAAAAGATGCAGCAGCATGTGCCGTTCAATATGGAGCGGATGCATTAGGCTTTGTATTTGCGAATAGTAAACGGAAAATAAATCCAGAAAAGGCGAAAGAAATTATTGATACTCTCCCTAAAGATATAATGAAGGTGGGCGTATTTGTCAATGAGACTAAAGAGAATATAGAGAAAATTGTGAAATTATCAGGTATTAATACAATTCAGCTTCATGGAGATGAAACGCCAGAATTTGCTTCAAGCTTTTCTTTGCCAATAATTAAGGCATTTAGTATATCATCCAAAGAAGATCTTCAACAAGTAACTGCTTTTCCATGTGAATATGCCCTACTAGATAGTCCGAGAGGAAAGTATCATGGAGGAAATGGAATAGCATTTGACTGGAGCATTATTAAAAATTATGACTTCGGCCAAAAGCAAATTATCCTTGCTGGCGGATTAAATATATCAAACTTAGCTGAAGCCATCCAAATAACCAATCCTTTTATGGTGGATGTTAGCAGTGGAGTGGAAACGGATGGAAAGAAAGATTTAGTGAAAATCAAGAATTTTTTACAAATTGGAAAAACAGTTCATATTTAAGAAAAGAGGGAGCTATCATGGCAGAAACATATGCGTTTCCAGATAAAAGAGGACATTTCGGGTTGTATGGAGGTAGATACGTACCAGAGACATTGATGCAGGCAGTAACAGAACTTGAAACAGAATATAAGAAAGCGCAGCAGGATCCAGCTTTTCATAAGGAATTAAATAATTTGCTTAAGGATTATGTCGGAAGAGAAACACCCCTTTATTTTGCAGAAAATCTAACAAAATACGCTGGTGGCGCAAAAATTTATTTAAAGAGAGAAGATTTGAATCATACAGGAGCTCATAAAATTAATAACTCCTTAGGCCAAGCATTACTGGCAAAAAGAATGGGCAAAAAGAAAGTTGTAGCGGAAACAGGAGCTGGACAGCATGGTGTTGCCACAGCAACAGCCTGTGCGCTATTAAACTTAGAATGTACGATTTTTATGGGGGAAGAGGATATTAGAAGGCAAAAGCTGAATGTATTCCGAATGGAATTACTAGGAGCAAAAGTAGTTGGCGTTACTTCTGGAAGTGCCACACTTAAGGATGCTTGTAATGAAGCCTTACGCTATTGGGTAACAAATGTTGTTGATACTCACTATATTTTAGGGTCTGTAATGGGACCACATCCATTCCCAATGATGGTCCGTGATTTTCAAAGTGTCATTGGGAAAGAAGCAAAAAAACAATACGTTGAAAAAGTCGGAAATCTTCCAGAAGCGATCGTTGCCTGTATTGGTGGCGGCAGTAATGCAATGGGTATTTTTTATCCGTTTATCGAGGATGAAAGTGTTGCTTTATATGGAGTAGAGGCTTCGGGACATGGTCTTGGTACGGAAAAGCATGCTGCTTCCTTATCAAAAGGGAAACCAGGTGTATTACATGGCTCTTATATGTATTTGCTACAAAATGATGATGGGCAAATTCAAGAAGCACATTCAATTTCTGCAGGCTTAGATTATCCAGGTATTGGTCCTGAGCATAGCTATCTTCATGATATTGGACGTGCAACCTATGAATCAATCACCGATGATGAAGCTTTTGAAGCACTGCAGCTTCTTTGTAAAGTGGAAGGGATTATTCCTGCATTAGAGAGTGCTCATGCAATTAGCTATGCAGTAAAACTTGCTGCTAAGATGGATAAGGAAAAAGGGATTATTGTTTGCTTGTCTGGTAGAGGAGATAAGGATGTAAATACAGTGATGGAAAGAATGGGGGAATAAAAATGAAGACAATTCGAGAAGTCTTTCATGAGGTGCTTGAAAAAGGAGATAAAGCGTTTGTTCCATATATAATGGCTGGAGACGGTGGTCTTGAAACGTTGAAGGATAAAGTGCTCTTTCTTGAAGAAGCAGGAGCAACTGCCATTGAATTAGGCATTCCTTTCTCTGACCCTGTAGCAGATGGACCGATTATTCAATCCGCAGGCATCCGTTCCCTTCAAGCAGGAACAACACTTAAAGGTGTATTTGAATCGATTCAATCTTTTAGAGAGTTAACTACTATTCCACTTGTGATGATGACCTATTTAAATCCTATATTAGCATACGGAGTAGAGGTATTTTTCCAAGACTGTGAAAAAGCATCAATAAATGGACTGATTGTCCCTGATTTACCGGTAGAAGAAGAAGTAATCATAGAAAAATTAGCTGCAAAGCATCATGTTGAAATAATCCGATTAGTGACATTAACAAGTCCGTTAGAACGAATTGAAAACATTGCTAAAAAAGGAAATGGCTTCTTATATGCCGTAACGGTAAACGGTATAACGGGATCGAGAACTAGCTTCCAAGAACATTTAGGTACACATTTACTAAAGGTTAAGGAAGTAAGTCCCATCCCAGTCCTAGCAGGATTCGGCATTTCTTCTCCAGAGCATGTTACCAGTATGACAGAATATTGTGATGGTGTAATCGTTGGAAGTAGAATCGTGGAACTTTTTTCAGAGAACAAGTTAGAGGAAATAAAGGAACTGATTGCTGCAAGTAAAAAAGGAAACACATTATCTGCTATTTAAAAGGTGGAATCCTCTCTTCTTCATTCTGGTTCAGAATAAGGAGGGAGGATTTTTGCCTAATCTGTTTGATAAGTAGTGAAATGATATCGAGAGATAGAAGGGAAGAAATTCATCCGTAAAAGGGCTGTTCGAAAAGTTCAGCCCTTTTAAAAGATTATTCACCATATGAAAGATTTTGATATAGCTTATTTTCCTTCGTTAGCTCGGTGATAAGAGGGGAAACAGCATGCTGTTTAAAGGAAAATTCAGGAACGATAAAGGAAAAGTATCTGATGATTGGGACATTTTTAATACGTAATATACTAAGGGTATCCATAAACATTTCTTTCTGGACTGCATATTTAGAAACAATCGATATCCCTAAATCAGCTTCCACAGACTCTTTAATAATTTGTGTGCTTCCAAATGAGCGAACACTCGGTGGATCAAAGTTTTGGTTTTGAAAAAACTGATTTACTACTTCTCTTGTTCCTGAACCTTCTTCTCTAAGTATCCAAGTCTCATCATACAAATATTTTAATTCTATGGATGAAAGACTGGCAAAACGATGATTTTTACTAACAATAATGACAAGTTCATCTTCTTTAAATGGTGTTATGCTTAAATGTGGATGATGTTTCAAATGACTATCAATGATTCCTAGATCAATTTCTCCATGTAGCAATTGATCGATAATGCGATTCGAGTTTCTTATACTTATCATAGGATTATCATGTTTCTTGTCTTTTTTTATATAGTCTGCAATTACTTTCGGAAGTAAATATTCTCCGAATGTGAAGCTAGAGCCAATGGATAGTGGACGGCTTTTCGTTTCAGAGAGGTGACCAATCAAATTATTCACTTCTTTGTACTCAGATAAAATTTTCTTTGCATGAAAATAAAATAATTCGCCTGCTTTTGTTAGTCTTACATATTTATTCGTTCGGTCTAAAAAGGTAACATTATACTTTTTTTCAAGTGCTTTAATGGAAAGCGTTACTGCAGATTGAGTAATATGTAAGCTTTCTGCTGCCCTAGTAAAATTTAGTTTTTCAGCAACTGTCACAAAGGTCAATAAATGATAATCCAAAAAAACACACTCCTTTAATAAACGATAGAATGGATGTTAAGACATATTTGTCGCAGTTTATATACCAAAATAGGCTAAAGGAAATTCATATAAGTAATAGAAAATTATCTCTTTCTATTATTATACTAAAAAGGAGTGTGGATAAAAACAGGAGTTGATAGAATAATGCAAAAATAATGAATATTTACTAAATATTTTTTTATCCATTTTATTGAATAATTAAACAATCAGACCATACTCCTATTTTGTAAGGTATTTCGCTTGATTTATGTCGAATATATAAACTGAAACTTCCATTCGTAAGTTATGTTTTCACTGATGATAGTAGAAACCAGAGCTATACGGACAGTTGAACTCTTACCAACTATCTTCAAAATCGCATAAAGCTTGCAGGCAGATTTTTACTGTCCGTTAAGAAATGGACAAATATTTATCTTGTGGAAATTGCAAATAACTACTATAATCAATAATGATTCTCAATATAGGTGAATGTATAAAAAGAAAAGAATTGTTCGATGCAGACAGAAACTACGTAAATGGAATGATAGTATTTCGTTTATGTAGTAACTGGAACGAATGATAAAAGAGGATGACAAATTAGAAAGGTTAGGTGTGAAGGAGAAAAATTATGATTAAACGTTTTTTTTCATATTATAAACCACATAAAAAATTATTTACGCTCGACTTCTCAAGTGCAATCGTTGTTGCACTATTAGAGCTTGCTTTTCCACTTGCGGTTTCTTGGTATATTGATGATTTGCTTCCAGAAGGAAATTGGGGCACGATTTTATCCGTAGGTGTGGGATTATTGCTATTATATGTAACAAGTACCTTTCTTCAATATATAGTCAATTATTGGGGCCATAAACTTGGGATAAATATTGAAACAGATATGCGAGGCCAATTATTTACCCATGTGCAAAGACAATCATTTTCTTTTTTTGATAATACAAAAACTGGCCATATCATGAGTCGTATTACCAATGATTTATTTGATATAGGAGAACTTGCCCATCATGGACCTGAGGATTTATTTATTGCTTTTATGACATTTGTTGGTGCATTTTGGATTATGCTTACGATTAATATAAAACTAGCATTAATTGTTATCTTTATCGTTCCAATTCTAGTTTGGCTCATTACATACTGTAACAAAAGCATGAATAAGGCATGGGGCCATATGTATGGGGATATTGCAGATGTAAATGCTAGAGTGGAAGATAGTGTCTCTGGTGTACGTGTAGTTCAATCTTTTACAAATGAAGACTATGAAATTTCTAGATTTACAGTAAATAATAGAAGATTCCGTAAGGCAAAAATAGGTGCATATAAAGTAATGTCGCTTACGTCTTCTTCTGTCTATATGTTAATGAGATTCTTTACTTTAGTAGTTTTAGTCTTTGGTGCTTGGCTAACCTTTCATGATCAAATGAAAATCGGGGAACTAGTATCTTTCATTTTGTTTGTAAATATATTGCAAAAACCAATTGATAAAATTAGTGTCATATTAGAACTATATCCAAAGGGAATGGCTGGATTTAAGCGTTTCTTAGAATTGCTAGATTCAGAACCAAAGATTTTAGATAAGAAAGATGCAATAGAAGTAAATGGATTAAAGGGAGATATTACACTACAGGATGTAACGTTTAGTTATGACAGTAATCCTGTTTTGAAAAATATTAATTTGTCCATAACTGCTGGTGAAACGATTGCTTTTGTCGGACCTTCTGGTGCCGGTAAAACGACGATTTGTTCGTTAATTCCTCGTTTTTATGATGTGAATAGTGGGAGTATCAAGATTGACGGAATGGATATTCGTGATATGACGATGAAATCATTAAGATCGCAAATTGGAATTGTACAGCAGGATGTATTTTTATTTACAGGTACGTTAAAAGAAAATATTGCTTACGGTAATTTAAATGCGTCAGATGAAGAAATTCATGAAGCAGTTAGAAGAGCACATCTCGAAGATTTAGTGCTTAAATTGCCAGATGGTTATGAAACGCAGATTGGTGAAAGAGGTTTGAAGCTGTCAGGTGGACAGAAGCAAAGAATCGCTATTGCTCGGATGTTCCTAAAAAACCCGCCCATTCTCATATTAGATGAAGCGACTTCTGCACTTGATACAGAAACGGAATTAATTATCCAAAATTCATTAAATGAGCTAGCTAAAAACCGTACAACACTAGTGATTGCACATCGCCTTGCGACCATTCGCAACGCTGATCGCATTGTTGTAGTTACAGAAAATGGGATAGAAGAAGAAGGAAAACATGATGAATTATTAGCACAGAACGGGATTTTCGCTAACCTTCATCGTGTACAATATCAGCGTTAAGTTTAAGGTCTGTACTTATAATAGTACAGACCTTATTTGGTTCCTTTTATCCTTGATCACGGATTGTTATTATTTTTTACTCGACAACATAAAGAAAACTCAATTTACATAAACACTAGGATAAATATTCAATATGCGATATATTGGATATAAGTTATTGGGTTATTCGATTAAAGAGAGGGGTAAATTATTGAGACCGATTATTTTAGGGATATTTGCAGCGCTATTTTTTGCGTTTACATTTGTGTTGAATCAGTCGATGGAAATAGGTGGAGGAAGCTGGTTATGGAGTGCCTCTTTACGTTATTTTTTTATGTTGCCACTCTTAATTTTAATTGTGGTGTGTAGAAATAACTTAATGGTTGTATGGCAGGAGTTAAAAGAAAATCCTGCTTCTTGGTTAATATGGAGTACTGTTGGTTTTGGTTTCTTTTACGCTGGGATTTGTTTTGCGGGTGCATATGGACCAGGTTGGCTTGTGGCGGGTACTTGGCAGCTTACAATCATTTCTGGCATATTTCTCACACCTTTATTTTATGAAAATAAGATTGGAAGAGATGGAAATCTTCAATCAGTTCGAAAAAAAATACCGTTAAAAAGTTTAACTTTTTCCATTTTAATCGTTGTTGGAGTCATCATTATGCAATTAGAATTTGCTGTATCTATTTCTCTAAAGGATGCTTTATTTTGTCTTATTCCTATACTTATTGCATCATTTGCGTATCCGTTAGGGAATCGAAAGATGATGGAGCTTTGTAATGATAGATTAGATGTTTTTCAACGTGTATTAGGAATGACAATTGCAAGTCTTCCATTTTGGATTCTATTATCTATTATTGGTGTATTAACAGTCGGGCTTCCTGGAAAGCAGCAGGTAGGTCAATCAGCAATCGTGGCAGTATTTTCTGGTATTATTGCGACGGTATTATTTTTTGCAGCAACAGACTTAGTTAAAGACAATATGGTTAAATTAGGGGCTGTAGAAGCAACACAATCATTGGAAGTTTTATTTGCTTTGTTTGGTGAAATAATCTTTTTATCTTCTCCTTTACCAACCTCTATTAGTCTTCTCGGTATTTGTTTTGTAATGCTTGGGATGATTTTGCATAGTGTATATTCGAGTAAGAAAATACACATAAATAGTAGCATTGAAGCATAATCATGGTTTTTGTGACTGAATATTTATTTAAATCATGAAAGATATGTTAAGAATGTAATAACTATATGAAGTTTATTTGGAGTTATCGGAATTTTTTACTTTTTCAAAAGAAATCGTTATACTATGTTAATATGTAGGAATTAATGCTTGTAGATAAAGTGTTGATAAAAATGAATGGCATGTAAGATGAAATTTATTTGTCCAAACAGTAAACAAGATTAAATAGTAATCATCTTACATAGTAAAAAAAGATGCTTTGGCTAAGCAAGATATGAAGCTAGGGCCTTAAGAAAGTGGTATTCTGTCAGTCGTATTTTTTGGCTATCACTTCTAAATATAAAAATTAGGAGGAAAAGCAAAGTGACGAAAAAGTTGGAAGATAAGGACATTAAGCTGATTGCTCTTGACATGGATGGGACATTATTGAATGAAAAAGGGGAAATACCAGAGGAAAACCGAAAAGCAATTAAAGAAGCCCACGATAATGGATTACATGTTGTGTTAAGTACAGGTCGCTCTCTTGCTACTTGTAAGGATCACGCAAAAAGTCTTTTATTAAAATCATATTTAGTTACAGTAAACGGTAGTGAAATTTGGGATACAAAGGGAAATTTAATTGAAAGAAATCTTGTGGATGCCAATCATATCCAATGGATGTGGGGCCTAGCACAGCAACACAAAGCAAAAATGTGGGCAACTAGCTGTGATAAATTATGGTTTGATGAGATGCCGGAAAATGTAAGAGAATTAGAGTGGCTAAAGTTTGGTTTTCATATTGAAGACAATCAAATTAGAGAAAAGGTTTTGAACAGTTTACAAGAGAAGAAATGTTTTGAAATCAGTAATTCATCCCCTGTAAATATTGAGGTAAATGCATTAGGAATTAATAAAGCAAGAGGCCTCAAAAAAGTATGTGAGCTATTACATATCTCAATGGATCAGGTATTGGCAGCTGGAGACAGCCTGAA
The DNA here is from genome assembly GCF_052116745.1 of Niallia sp. Sow4_A1. NCBI lineage: Bacteria > Bacillati > Bacillota > Bacilli > Caryophanales > Bacillaceae > Niallia > Niallia sp. Sow4_A1. The sequence goes on from NZ_JBQKKM010000071.1 coordinate 14,968, forward strand.
CGATATTAGCATGATTAAAGAAGCTGGCATAGGAGTGGCAATGGGAAATGCTCAGGACTTTGTAAAGGAGACAGCAGATGTTGTAACCTTAACAAATAATGAAAATGGAGTAGCCTATGCAATAAGAAAATGGGCTCTAAATAGAGAAGCTGCAGAAATAAAAAACTAGTTTTTCTGTTCTTCACACTAAAAAATATTTTTTCTGGTCGATAAATAAAAAAAACAATTGAAACCACAGAAAAAACTGCTTATAATTAGTAAAAAGAAAAATGAACGAAGCGAAAGGACTAGTATGTGAGACGCTTTTATAAAAGAGAGTGAAGTTTATAAGCTGAAAGACTTCATTATAAAAGTTCACAGAACCTACCTTTCAAGTCCTATTACAATAGGCGCATTTCTTGCGTTATCAGACAGAGTGGAATCAATTGTTTGAATTGATTCAATAAAGGTGGTACCACGGAAAGCCCTTTTTCGTCCTTTTATAAGGAAATGAAAAGGGCTTTTTTCTATTTCTTTGTAAAAATAGGCGCAGGTTTACTAAAGTTCGGAGGAAATAACATGGAGAAAAAAAGGATTGTCGTAAAAATCGGAAGCAGCTCTCTCACAGATTCAAAGGGTGCAATCGACCAATCAAAATTAGGGGACCATATTGCAAGCATTGCCAATTTAAAAAATAATGGCCATGAAGTATTATTAGTTTCTTCTGGTGCTGTCGCGGCTGGTTTTGCAAAATTAGGCTATCCGACAAGACCAGTCACACTCAAAGGAAAGCAGGCTGCAGCTGCTGTAGGTCAAAGCTTATTAATTCAAAGCTATAATGAACAATTAAGTAAGTATGGCATAGTGCCAGCACAAATTTTAATAACGCGCAACGATTTTTCCAAGCGAGATCGATACCGAAATGCCTATTCCACGCTTACAGAATTATTAGAAAGAAATATTTTGCCTATTATTAATGAGAACGACACTGTATCTGTAGAAGAATTAACATTTGGAGACAATGATATGTTATCCGCTCTCGTTAGTGGTCTTATACATGCAGATCAATTGATTATTCTTACAGATATTAATGGTTTGTATAACAAGAATCCGAAAGAAGACCAATCGGCAAAACGAATTGATTATTTGCCGGAAATTACAGAAGTATGGAAAAACGCAGCAAAAGGTAGTGGATCAAAGGTTGGAACAGGAGGTATGAAATCAAAACTCATTGCAGCAGAAACAGCATTGTCATTAGGTGTAAAGGTATTCATTGGAAAAGGATCGGGTGAAAATAAGTTAATTGATATTATGGATGGTAATGGGGATGGAACTTATATTGGTTCCGATGCGTTAACATTGATTAATAGTAATCGTCAATGGATTTCACTGCATTCCACCGTACAAGGAAGCTTGTATGTCGATGAAGGGGCAGAAATTGCTTTGGTTCATAATGGGAGTAGTTTATTACCAGCAGGGATTTATAAAGTAGAAGGTATTTTTGAAAAAGGGAATGTAGTAGAGGTATTTGGTATAAATGGCATTATTGGAAAAGGTGAAGTGCTTTACTCTTCTGAAGAATTAAAAAAAATCATCACACAAAGAACGGCAGAAAAAAGACTGGATAAAAATCCGAAATTGGAAGTAATTCACCGTGATAAATGGGTGAAAATTTGACAAGGGAGAGATGAAAATGGGAGAGGTTTATCAAAAAGGTGAATTAGCAAAGAAAGCAAGCTATCAATTATTAAATAAATCAACAGATGAAAAGAATGATGCATTATTATTAATTAGTAATCAATTATTAGAAGATAAAGACTTGATTATGGCAGCGAATAAGGTCGATCTTGAAAAGGGAAAAGAAAACGGTCTTACTTCTTCTATATTAGATCGAATTATGCTGGATGAAAAAAGAATGAAGGATATGGCTTCCGCTTTAAAGGAGCTAGTGAAGCTGAAGGATCCAGTGGGTGTAGTAGTGGAAGAAATAGAAAAAGATAATGGTCTAAAAATACTGAAGAAAACAGTTCCAATTGGAGTAATGGGCATGATTTATGAAGCAAGGCCAAATGTTACCATAGATGCGGCAAGCCTTGCCTTGAAAACAGGAAACAGTATTGTCTTAAGAGGGAGTTCTTCAGCGAAGGAATCAAATATAGCACTTGTTCATTCCATTCATAAGGCACTTGAAAAATCAGCTTTGCCTAAAGAAGCTGTTCAATTAATCGAGGATACGAGCAGGGAAACGGCAAAAGAGCTATTCCATTTAAAAGAATTCTTAGATGTTTTAATACCTCGTGGTGGAAAAGGGTTAATTGAAACAGTAGTAAGAGAAGCAACTGTTCCTGTTATTGAAACTGGGGCTGGAAATTGTCATTTATATATCGATGAAACAGCTAATATCGACATGGCAAAAAAAATCAGCTTAAACGGAAAAACTCAGCGCCCATCTGTTTGTAATGCTCTAGAAACTATTTTAATAGAAGAAAAATGGTTTAAGCAAAATGGATTATCGCTATTACAAGCATTAGACAATAGAGGAGTCGAAATTTACGGTGATCAAACAGTTTGTGCTGCATATGAAACAGCAATAGAAGCGACAGAAGATGATTGGTATACAGAATATTCTGCTTTAAAGATTAGTATAAAGGTTGTAAAAGGAGTTATGGATGCAATCAATCATATTAATAAATATGGAACAAAACACTCAGAAGCAATCATTACCGAGAATAAAGAAAATGCAACTACTTTTTTAGCAGGAGTGGATGCAGCAGCAGTCTACCATAATGCTAGTACTAGATTTACAGATGGATTTGAATTCGGCTATGGAGCGGAGATTGGCATAAGTACACAAAAACTTCATGCAAGGGGACCAATGGGACTAAATGCATTAACATCTGTTAAATACTTCATTTATGGAGATGGGCAAGTCAGAAACTAACAGCAGGGTGGAAAAATTCTAGAAAGTGTAGACTCTACTTTTAGATGAAGCCATACATTAGGTAGATTGGATGATGATATTGGAGTATTTAAGTATTTTATTACCGATTTTCTTTATTTTCGCTGTTGGATTTATTGGGCAAAAGAAGCTTCATATTGACATTAAATCTGTATCAGCTGTATCTGTTTATTTAATGACACCATTATTGTCATTTAGTGTATTTTATGAAACAACTTTTACAATGGACTATTTGTATATGACGCTTTATGCATTAACTTTAGTGTTAGGTATTGTTGCTATTGTTTATGTTATTGGCTATTTTAGAGGGTATTCGGTTAGGAAGACATGTGGGATGATTTTATCTTCCGCATTTATGAACAACGGCAATTATGGCACACCACTTGTTTTATTCGTGTTCGGTGAGCCTGGCTTACATTATGCAGTTATTTTAATGGTTATTCAACAATTAATCATGGTGACGATAGGTGTCTACTATGCAGCGAAAGGTTCTGTTGACGACGGGAACGGAACAGATACCTTAAAGAAAGTGCTAAAGGTACCTGTTATGTATGGGGCGATATTAGGTACTATTTTTCATTCCTTGCAAATACCGATTGGAGAAACAATGCTAGAAGCTATTAAACTAGTTGGAAATGCAGCTATACCAACTGTGATGCTTGTATTGGGCATCCAGCTCGCTAATGTAAGTGTCAGAAAAATTGCCTATCGACCTTTATCCATCTCTTTGTTTTTAAAGCTAATTGTCTCGCCAGTTATTGCCTGGCTTCTGACATTCATTTTGCCAGTAGATGAGCTATTAAAGCAAATCATGATCCTACTTGCTGGAATGCCAGCTGCAGCAAACACGACACTTTACGCTGTTCAATATGGAACAGAACCAGATTTTGTTTCTTGTGCGACTTTATTTAGTACATTAGCTAGTTTAATAACGCTGCCTGTTATTTTATCTCTCATATAACTACACATCTATAAAATATCTTTTCGATATTTTATAGATGTGCTAATAAAACTCATTGAAGTTGAACAAGAATGATAAATCCTTAAACTTTAATCGAATGTAAAAATCTAATCAAGAGGGGGTTAATATGAGATTGAGTCAAGTTTTTGTGGGAGTTTTTTTTAGCTCCCTTTTTATAAAGTAAAACTTCTAATTTTGTATCCGTTTTCTAAATGTTTTCTTTCATCAAAATTTCGTCTTT
>NZ_JBQKKM010000072.1:0-16597 GCF_052116745.1 Niallia sp. Sow4_A1
TTTCCATGCAGATTTCTGCTCTAGTGGGCTTAGAGAACACTCCTCTGTTACCTTTCCATGCAGATTTCTGCTCTAGTGGGCTTAGAGAACACTCCTCTGTTACTTTTCCATGCAGATTTCTACTCTAGTGGGCTTAGAGAACGTTTCTCTGTTACCTTTCCATGCAGATTTCTGCTCTAGTGGGCTTAGAGAACACTCCTCTGTTACTTTTCCATACTGCGTTCTGCTTTAACTATAAATGGCTTATATAAAAAGTGCATTCCAAATTTGGAATGCACCCATCTCATTTATTATAGATTAATTTTCACTATCTTCCTTTAAATACGTCCAGCCTTCTTCTTGATACACTTTATTTTCTTTCATTAACTTTCCAAGTGCACGTTTAAAGGAACCTTTACTTAGATTAAAACGTTCTTTAATGTCCTCAGGCATACTCTTATCTCCATAAGGCATTGCACCTTTTCGCATAATTAAATAATCCAAAATTAGTTGGGCGTCCTTATCAAGTGCTTCTTCTTTTCTTGGTAATAAGGATATATTTACTGTGCCATCTAGCTTAACGTCGATTATACGACCACTAACTTTTTCCCCTAATCTTGGTTCTTGACCTCTCTCAGATTCGTGAATAAATCCTTTATAGCCTTCAGCTGTATAAATCCAGCTTCCAACTTTTGCTGTTCGATAAATATAGCCATGAATGTTTTTATTAAAATCTTCTCTTGTCGCCTTTGTTGACATTTCTTCAATAATTGGATCCGTAGCTGGTTTTACATATAAATAATTATTTTTATTTACCTTTAAAGTAATATATAGCATATCTCCAACTTCTGGCCAAACCTCTTCATGAACTGGTAAATCATCTTCTCCTAATAGCATGTCCTTTTTCAAACCAATATCAAAAAAGCAGCCAATGCCCTCTTTCCGATCAGTTACTTTTACCCAATCATATTTACCAACCGCAATAGACGGGATATATGTACTGGAGCATGCTCTTCCTTGTGAATCGCTGTAAATAAAGACGCGTACTTCATCGCCTTCTTCGAATTTTTGATCTGTTTCACTAAAATGCAAAAGCACATCCTCGTCTTCCTCTTCAATTGTCAAAAAATAACCGAAAGATGCTATTCTTGCAACCGTTAATATTTCTACACGTCCCATATAATCTCTTAACGACATTTGTTTTCCTCCTTTATTTCTTGTCTATTCAACTTTTCATCTATATTCTTTTATCATCATTATTCCCTATTTAGTGAATACTTCATGCCTAAAGTTGTTACAACTGCTATATTTTACTATAATACAAGCATAAAAGAAATGGAATTAGCACTAGATATACTTAGAAATCGTGTATGATTCCATAAATCAGGAGGTAATTATGGCAAAAGATAGCTCATTTGATATTGTTTCAAAGGTAGATTTTTCTGAAGTTACAAATGCAGTACAGCTAGCAATGAAGGAAATTCAAAATCGCTATGATTTTAAAGGAAGCAAAAGTAATGTAACATTGGACAAAGAAGAATTAGTTCTTGTTTCAGATGATGAATATAAATTAGAGCAGCTGAAGGATGTCCTGATAAGCAAAATGTTTAAACGCGGCATTCCCATTAAAAACTTAGATTATGGCAAAATAGAAGGAGCTTCAGGGGGAACAGTCCGCCAAAGAGCTAAATTAATCCAGGGCATTGATAAAGATAACGCTAAAATAATTAATGCGTTAATTAAGAACAGTGGATTAAAAGTGAAAACACAACAGCAAGACGATCAAATCCGTGTAACCGCTAAAAGCCGTGACGATTTACAAAAGATTATCGCAGCTGTAAAAGACGAATCAAAAATTACGATTGATGTGCAATTTGTCAATTATCGCTAACTAGTAGTCGGATGGCAGCCAAATTAGGCTGCCATCTTTTTTTCGAATGCCTCCTTTTCCACTAACCCTATTTTTTCCATGTTTATATTAGTAGATTTGGGAAAAATAAGTAAACATGGACAAAAAGATAGAAGGAGTGATTGATATGAGTAATAGCAATAAGGAAAAATTACAACAAACCTTACCCCCACAGCATCAGAATCAGCAGCCAGGCATTCAGACAGAAATGAATCCAATGCCTAAAGATGTCGATCCCGCTTACAAAGGCTCAGAAAAATTAAAAGGAAAAACTGCTATCATTACTGGTGGAGATAGTGGAATCGGCCGGTCTGTAGCTATTTATTATGCAAAAGAAGGTGCAGACATCGTAGTTGTTTACTTAAATGAGCATGATGACGCCCAAAAGACAAAAGAGCTAGTAGAAGCAGAAGGAGTAAAATGCTTATTGCTTGCCGGGGATGTTGGTGATGAGAGCTTCTGCAAAACAATTGTGAAAAAAACTGTATCTGAATTTGGAAAAATTAATATTTTAGTGAATAATGCAGCTGAACAGCATCCACAACAAAGTTTGCTAGATATTAGTGCCGAACAATTAGAAAAAACATTCCGAACAAATATTTTCTCTATGTTTTACTTAACAAAAGCGACCCTTCCTCATTTAGAGTCAGGAGATACAATTATCAATACGACATCAATCACTGCCTATAAAGGGAATGAAATATTAATCGATTATTCGTCCACAAAGGGAGCGATTACTGCTTTCACTCGTTCCTTATCACAGTCTCTTGCCGGACAAGGCATTCGTGTGAATGGAGTAGCTCCGGGACCAATTTGGACACCGCTCATTCCTTCTACGTTTGACAGTGAACAAGTGGCATCCTTTGGTGGAAATACTCCTTTAAAACGTGCAGGTCAGCCTTGTGAGCTTGCTCCAGCCTATGTATATTTAGCTAGTAATGATTCAACATACGTTACTGGACAAGTTCTTCATGTTAATGGAGGAAGCATCGTTAACGGATAAATCATTTAACGCTCTAGCAATCCCAAACCGCTCGCGCCTTTATTGCGAGTGGTTTTTTCTATGATAGCTAATTTTATTTTCCCTTTTAAAAACTTTCTATTCTGTCAACACTAGTGGCAAAAAGATATAGAAAGAATATATAGGGAGTGTGAAAAATGATTGATTTGGCTTCAATCTATCATCGAAGTGACGGTAATTACTGCTATTTACAAAATGGAGATACCCTCCATATTCGAATTCGAACAAAAAGAGCAAATGTGAATGAAATGGAAATAATTTACGGTGATCAATACGAAATGAGTGATTATCATTGGGTATCCCACCGAATGATGATGGAAAAAAGCGGCACTGATTCTCTTTTTGATTATTGGCATTGTTCCATTTCTAATAAAAAAAGAATTCGCTATGGCTTTATAATAAGAGATAATGAACAACAAATAACCTATACCGAAAAAGGGTTTTTCCCCTTTGTTCCCGATGATGCAGGCTATTATTTTTGCTTGCCCTATCTTCATGAGAAAGACGTTTTTTCTCCTCCTTCATGGGTTTCTTCAACTATTTGGTATCAAATATTCCCAGAAAGATTTCGAAATGGGGATAGTTCTTTAAATCCTATAGACACTGCACCGTGGGGACAAGAGGAACCTGAATTATGGAATTTCTTTGGCGGCGATTTTCAGGGAATAATCGATTCTTTAGACTATCTTTCAGACCTTGGGATAACAGGGATTTATCTTACTCCTATTTTTCATGCAAAAAGCAATCATAAATACGATACGATTAACTATTTAGAAGTGGACCCACAATTCGGCGATACAGAAATGCTTAAAAAGCTAGTAAAGGAATGTCATAACCGCGGGATTCGTGTCATGCTGGATGCTGTATTTAATCATTGCGGCTATCATTTCCCACCATTTCAAGATGTTCTAAAAAACAAAGAGAAGTCGCGCTATAAAGACTGGTTCCATATCCACAAATTCCCTTTAAAAGAAGCTAACACGATAAATTATGAAACATTTGGCTTTTATGAAGCAATGCCCAAATTTAATACAGCAAATCAAGAAGTGAAAGAGTATCTTTTACATGTAGCAAAATACTGGATAACAGAATGTAATATCGACGGCTGGCGCTTGGATGTTGCCAATGAAATTGACCATGACTTTTGGAGATCTTTCCGCTCAGCAGTGAAAGACTTAAAACCAGACCTTTTTATATTGGGAGAAATTTGGCATGATTCCCTACCATGGCTTCGAGGAGAGCAATTTGACTCGGTAATGAATTATCCTTTACTAACGAAAGCACTTCAATTTTTTGCCTATGATATGATTTCTGCTAAACAATTTATGGAGGATATGACGACAACTTTACATGCATACCCAAGTACGGTGAATAACGTATTATTTAATATTATCGGGAGCCATGATACACCGAGGATACTACATGAATGTAGTTATCGAAAAGAACGTGTGAAGCTTTTATTCACCTTTCTCTTTACCTATCCTGGCACTCCTTGCATTTACTATGGAGACGAAATTGGTTTAGGAGGAGGAGCGGACCCTGGTTGTCGAAAATGTATGCTTTGGAATTCAGGAGAGCACGATGAAAAGCAAAAAGAATTTGTTAAGCGATTAATTCAAGTGCGTAAGCAAAGCTCTTTTCTCATAAATAGCAGTAATTTCCACTTTTTAACAAACACAGATTCTTGTTTAGCCTATTATTCAAAAAATGAGGCAGAAATCATACTCACCGTTATTAATAAAAGTGAAACGGAAGCACAATTTCTACTCCCCTTTCCATTACGAGGGAAAAAAATCTCTCTTTTATTAACAGACGAAGAATATGCAGCTGAATCAAATGATCTAGCAGTAATACTCGGACCATATGAATCCAGTATCCTTCGCTTTAATATGAACTATGAATATATCCATGTAAGATAAAGTGTGTTTTTCTATTAAAAGGTGTCCATTTGCAATGTACTTCCTCGTGGGCACCTTCTCCTACCTCTTCAATAATTTTTTCCAAGAACTGAAAATAATGATTGTTTCCTAACGTGGAACGTACTATATTTACTATTAGATCGAATTGTTTGAATTGTCAGGAGGAAATAAAGTGAATCAGCAAGCACCATCCAAATCAATTGGGCTTCCCTTACTTATCTCTATTATCGCAATCTCCTTTTCTGCGATATTCGTGAAATGGTCGGAGGCTCCTGCCACTATATTAAGCATGTATCGAATGTGGCTCGCATGTCTTATTATGATTCCCATGGTGTACATACACAGAAATGATTTTAAAAAGCTTTCCAAAAAAGATTGGTCGTTCTTATTTTTTTCCGGCTCTTTTTTAGCGTTGCATTTTGCCCTTTGGTTCAGTTCTCTAAAGTTTACTACTGTAGCTAGTTCTACGATTATCTTGGCACTTCAGCCTATTGTCTCTCTTCTTGGTGGATTTATTTTCTTTCGAGAAAGAACCAATTCTATTGCTATTATGACTATGGGTATTGCGATTATTGGTGCTGTGATGATTGGCTGGGGAGATATTGGACTTGACAGCAATGCAATTATAGGAGACGTTCTTTCCTTCTTGAGCGTGATTGCAGTAGTTGGCTATTTATTAATTGGTCAAAATATTATTAAAAAAATGACTCATTGGATTTATACATTTACCGTTTTCTTTTTTGCTGCCTGTTTGTTAACTGTCTATAATCTTATAGCAGGTGATTCATTAACTGGATACTCTGGCAGAGAATGGGGTATTTTTGTTCTGCTGGCAATTGTTCCAACGCTTGCGCATGTTATCAACAATTGGTTACTAAATTATGTGAATGCAACAACTATTTCTATGAGTATTTTAGGAGAGCCTGTTGGAGCTACCCTTTTAGCTGTACTGCTATTAAATGAGCGATTAATCCATTCTCAAATAATAGGTGGTATCCTTGTTTTATTCGGTGTATTCTTTTTCTTACTGCAAAAACAGCCTAAACATGCCATTACCCAAGAAAAGCCAATTGGATAGATTACTACCATTTTTATTAAATACCTTTCAATCAGTGGGCTCCCCCACTGATTTTTTCATTAACTGATTAGATTCCACTTAGAAAGCAGCCTAGTGTGTAGTCAATCTTAAATTTCGTACACAAAAACATCCTTTTTCTTGCATATTACTGGTAAATGAATCAAATACTACTTTAAGCATCTACATATTTCCAATTAGGAGATTCCTTTTCATGCTAAAAGAAAATCTATCGTTAAGTCAGTTATTTGCTATTATTATTGGTTTTAACCTAGGTACTACGCTAGTTGTCGTCCTTGGTATTACCGCAAAAGAGGATGCTTGGATTACCGTACTTCTCTCAACCTTTACAGGCTTAATTATTGCCTCTTTTTTTCTTAATATAAATGAATTAGTGCCTTCCAAGAATTTATTTGAGATCATTGAGTTTGGATTCAATCGATTTATTGCTATTCCCATTACGCTTGTCTATTCTCTTTACTTTTTTTATCTTGCGGCTAGAACCATAAGGGATTTTGGCGAATTAACGTCTACCTTTATCCTTCCGTTAACACCAATTGAAATTATTACTCTTTCCTTAATGTTGATAATTGGTTATATACTATATTTAGGAATTGAAATCTTAGGAAGAACGACGGAAATATTCACACCCTATTCTGCTTTATTTCTTTTCCTACTCATTATTTTCCTATTCGCAAGTCAAAATATTTCTATTACAAAAATACAGCCAGTATTGGCAAGAGGCTTACTGCCAGTAATCGATGCTATGTTTCCAATTGAAGTTAGTAGACCTTACGGTGAATTAATTGTAATGACATGTGTTTTCCCACACATTTCCAACTTAAAAATGCGTAAGAAATCTGTTATCTATTCAGTAGCAGTGTCTGGGATATTGCTCACTATTGCTACATTAATCATTACTTCATCTTTAGGGATAACAACGGCTTCAAGAGCTACCTTTCCACTTTTGAGCACAACAAGGCTTATTTCCATCGCGGACTTTTTTGAAAGAATTGATGCTCTTGCTGTTTTTATCATTATGTTAGGAATTGTTATTAAAAGTTCCATCTTTATTTATGGTGGGTTAAAGGGGTTAGAATATATTTTTAAATTCCCTTATCGCTATTTTGTCGTACCTAGTGTCTGTATTATTTCCATGTTTTCTATTTTCATTAGTTTAGATATTAATGATCATATTAAAGAAGCTTCTCTAGTTGTTCCATATTTACTATATTTACCTTTACAATTTGCTTTCCCTTGCTTCCTCTTATTTGTCCTATTACTAAAAAAATTCATCCATAAAGGAAACTCTCCACTTCATGATAAAACATATAAAAACCCCTAGATAGCACGATAGGATCGTCATTCTAGGGATTTTTTTATTTTCTTACTCTACAATATTGATATTATAATCTTTGAACCAATGATGGATTTGTACTAAGTGTGCAAGCAGCTGTGGTCCAGTCATTAGTTGGCCAAACCATGGTTCTTTGAATGCAGAACCTTCTGTTTCGATAATTTCTGACAGTCGTTCTTTATCAAAGAATTCATATAAAGCTGAACTTTTATCTGTTAATGCACTCTTTAGCATATTTGTTACTGTTTTTGTGTAAATCGGATTATGCGTCTTAGGATACGGACTTTTTTTGCGATAAAGAACTTCATCTGGAAGAATTCCTTCTAATGCTTTTCGCAGCAATCCTTTTTCTCTTCCTTTGTAATTCTTCATTTCCCATGGTACATTCCACACATATTCTACTAAGCGATGGTCTGCAAACGGCACGCGCACCTCAAGACTTGCTCCCATACTCATTCTGTCTTTGCGCTCTAATAATGTGGTCATGAACCATAATTGATTAAGATAGAATAATTCTCTTCTTTTTGCATCTTCTTTACTTTCGCCAGCTAATTTAGGCGTTTCCGCAATAGTTTGGTTATATTTATCCATCATATACTCTTTTAATTGCAATTTATTACTCCATGAATCTTTCAATAAATTTTGTCGTTCTTCAATCGATCTCATCCACGGGAATCCTGCTCTTTGCAAGTCAGCCTCTCTTCTAAACCATGGATATCCCCCAAAGATTTCATCTGCACATTCTCCAGATAAGCTAACGACAAAATCTTTTTTTATTTCTCGACAAAACCATAAAAGGGAGGAATCAACATCTGCCATCCCAGGTACATCTCTTACCGTTACAGCTTCATGTAAAAAGTCGGCCAATGTTTCTTGGGTGATAATACAATTATGATGGATGGTTCCAAATGTATCTGTCATTTTTTTAATATAAACACCATCAGAGTTTGGCTGGAACTCATTTGCTTTAAAGAACTTATCATTTCCTTCATAATCGATTGAATAGGTGTGCAGAGGTCCTTTACCATTTTTCGCATATTCCATTGAAGCGATTGCTGTAATGGCACTGGAATCCACTCCACCTGAAAGAAAGGTACTTAACGGTACATCTGATACCAATTGTCTAGTCACAGCATCTTTAAAAAGGAAACGAACTTTTTCAACGGTTTCATCAAACGAATCTGTATGTTCTTCACTTTTCACATTCCAATAACGCCATACTCTCAAGCCATCCTGTGTGAACTTTAATGCATGCCCTGGTCGAAGCTCTTTAATCCCTTTAAAGATACCGCTCCCTGGTGTATGAGAAGGTCCAAGAGCAAATACTTCTGCTAATCCTTCTCTATCTAGCTCCGTCTTCACATTTGGATGTGCAAGCAATGCTTTCAATTCGGAGCCAAAGATAAAGCTAGATCCTACCTCAGCGTAAAATAGTGGTTTTACTCCTAAACGATCTCTTCCAATAAATAAAGAATTTCGCTTCTCATCCCAAACAGCAAAGGCAAATATCCCATTTAAGTACTGCAGACATTCTTCTCCCCACTCTATATAGGAAGTAAGTAAAACTTCTGTATCAGAATGACCTTGGAATGAATATCCTTTTATTAGTAATTCTTTTCTTATGTCTTCTGTATTATACAATTCACCATTGTAGCAAATAGTGTAATGAAAGCCTTGTTTTTCTTTTGTCATTGGTTGAATACCATTTAGCGGATCTACCACCACTAAGCGTTTATGTCCGAAACCTGCATGTAACGCAGTCCAAACGTTTGTATCATCTGGTCCTCTTTTTGCCAATGTTTCTGCCATAGCGGATAAAATGACCGACTCGTTTCTTAAATCTTTTTTGTAATCAACCCAACCTGTTATTCCACACATGATTATCATCCTTTCTTCCGTGGAACTTATGATTAGATACCAATCAATCAGTATGAGGTATTCTATGCATCAAAATAAAAATGGTTATTTGTCCATACCAGGTTTATCTCATGATCCACTCAAAAAGGATAAATTAATCGTTTTCAATATTTTAATGAAGGAAAAAGAAGGATTAGTTATAAAATTTTGTTTATCTGTCTAAAAAGAATTTATGGGCGTGTAATCTTTGGGAGGTTTACAATGAACAATCAGCATAGATCAAAACTTATTGAATTTCAAACACGTGCCTTTACGAAGGGTACAGTTGAGTATATAAACAATCAATGGATTTTTTTTGATGAAGAAACAGAGGATGCTTCGATGCTTGACGAATATTTACATCAAGAAATCGAAATTCATTCCTTAAATCGCTGGCGAAAAGGAATTCTTCTAGAGGATGGGAAAGTAAATATCTCTGGATCAGTCCATTTTTTAAAGCATGAAGATCCTATTCGGATACGAAAGCATCTTGTCTTTGCATTGGAAGAATTATTAGATGATTTAAGTGATGATAGCTTTTATCAATTTATTACTACTCTAAATTCGATGAGATTCTCCATATATGATTGTATATATTGTTATAATCATCTTACTTTCTTAAAAGACGAAAAGCGCAAGAGTGGCGTTAATATGATGATTTTTGATAATGAGGAAGACCTTTGCAGTGTGAATCACCATTTCTTCTATAATGAAAAAAATACAGACCGCTTTGAGTTTACCTTAAATACTGGAAAGCGGATGATTGTGGAGAAGCTCTCTTCTTAAAAGTAATCCCTTATAGAAAAATAGTAGCACCAAGCAAAGATGCAAATAGTGAGTAGGTTTCCCGAGTGTCCGCTTTTATTTACAAGTTGACACCTCGGGAAACGAATGATTTTTTGCTTTCAAATGGCTTATATCCTTTCCTTATTTATCCGAAAGAAAAATGCCTTTAGTACCAGTAGGGGTTTTTAATTATCTAATGAAACATATTCAGGGCACCAACTTGGTCGTAAATGTATTCTTGCACTACGCCAGATTCCATCCAAATACGACTTCGGTAAACTCCTCGCCACCAATTTCTATCTCTTCTGTACCAATTCTTTTTCCACCGATGGCTTCATAAAACTTACAAGCTGGATTTTCCGCTAATGCAAAAATAATCATGCTATTAAACCCTTTTTCTTTTAAATATTCGAAAACTTTTTTCGCAAGTGAGCTGCCAATTCCTTTTCCTTGATAGGCTTCCAAAAGATAAATGGCATATAGCTCTCCATCATAACCTGAATACTGCCCACTTCTTTCTTTTCCACCATTTGCAAACCCAACAATCTGTCCCTCTTCATTTTCAGCAACAAAGACACTTCCTGTCAGGATAGCTCTTTTCCAGATTTCTTCTTTTTCTTCGTAAATAAGTGCCTTTAAATAGGTATCTGGAACAATCCCTCTATAGGTTGTTCGCCAACTATCTATATGTACTTTTGCTATTCCTTTGGCATCCTCACTTCTTGCTTTTCTTATCATCATATGTACGCTCTCCTTTCTTTATATATGGAAGGTTTTTTTCACCTCCCATTCTGGAAACCATGTAACCTCCCATCCGAGTGATCCGGTTTGTATCCATTCTACAGCCTTTAATACAAGTGGCGATGCGTTATGGATAGTAATATTTTCTATAGAAACCCATTCAGCTCCTAACGAATCTTGCCCCTCAAATTGCTCTGGAACGGTAATTTCCCCACCTATTTTTCTAGCTGTGTAAAATGCAGCGATATGGTGAATATGTGTAAATTCCCTCCAGTTACATGGGAACATAAAATCAGCCATCCCAATTTGCTTCTGTATTTCTATTTCTATCCCTGTCTCTTCTAAGAACTCTCTTCTCATTGCCATCGTTAAACTTTCTCCTTGCTCCAAACTCCCACCAGGTAAATCAAAGCGATTGGCATATGGCCCCCTCTTCTTATGTATAACGAGCAATCTATCTTTTTCTACAAGAATTCCATAGACTCCAAATGGTTGATGAAACTTCCTCTCTTCCTTCAATCGTTATCCCCCCATATTCGTTTAACTGACACCCTATCTGAATGGTAATTAATTTGAATGACATCAGGGTTCGAAAGCTTGCTCCATTCTATATAACCGACGGAAGGATCAACATATTTCCACATTAATGCAAGCAAATTCCCATGTGTCACTATTGCAAACCTATTCTCTGGTCTTTGAAGACACTCCTTCATTACTTCTGTTGCTCTTGTCATCGCTTGTCTACTGGATTCTCCGCCTTCGTATGCAATATCTAAATCTGTAAAAGATTGTTTCAATAAAGATTGCCAATTGTTTAGATTTCGGCTACTAAGCTTTCTTTCTATCAAGCGCTCCTCATTTTGAATCGGTATTTGGAGTCTTTCTGCCAATGGCTTAGCAGATTCATATGCACGAAGATAGGGACTAGAGAGGATTAATTGGATGCCTTCATCTTTCAAAAAATCCGCTAACTCACTCGACTGTCTCTTTCCATTAGCAGTTAAAGGAGCTTCCGCTTTCTGGCCATAAGCCTCACAATGACGAATTAGGTAAATATTTTTACTATTAATCAAATTTTCACCAGCCTTCCCACAATAGCCTATAACCAGTTTAACAAATTATTGGAAAATTCTATAGATAAATCATAAACTACACGTTTCTAAATAAATATCTGCTGTTGATAGTTTTAAAGAGGATTTATACTTTAGGAGGAAATATGAATAAATAGAGAACTAGATATTCTTTAAGATAATAACCGCATAAACCTTGTCCTATTTTCCGATAAATAATTAACTCATTTGTTAATCAATTCTTATTTAGAAAGAAATTATTTACAGAGATTAATTTACATGTTATCTTTTGTACAAGAAGAAAACTTTAATGTTAACTAGATATTCTGAAAGAAGGGGTCTACATGCAATTGGGAATCGATAATTCCTCTTTAGTAGTGTACGAAGCTTTAGCAAGTGAAGTTCGTATGACAATTATTCAGTTACTGTCTAAAAATAAAATGAATATAAAGGAACTTGCCAAAGAATTAGGCATCAGCAGTGCCATTGTAACAAAACATGTAAAAAAATTAGAAGATGCAGGACTGATAAAAACAGAGAAAGTACCAGGTAAATCAGGATTACAGAAGATTTCCATGTTAAAGGTGGATCATATCGAAATCAACTTTCCGAAGAAAATCTATCATTCTTTCGCTTCATATGAAACCTCTGTTCCAATAGGCCATTACACTGATTATGATTTAAAGCCAACATGTGGATTAGCTTCAGAAAAGGATTTTATCGGAAGAGTAGATGAACCGAAACTATTTATGGATCCCAAAAGAGTAGAAGCAGAAATTCTGTGGTTTACGCAAGGCTTTATTCAATACACAATTCCTAACTTTTTAAAAAAGGAGGAAAACATTCAACAATTTGAAATTAGTTTAGAAGTATGCTCTGAATTTCCATTCTCTAATGACAATTGGCCTTCTGACATTACCTTTTCATTAAATGGGATAGAACTGGGAACATGGAGAAGTCCTGGAGACTTTGCTGATACAAGAGGGAAACTTACACCAGAATGGTGGCCACATAATCTTAATCAATATGGGCTTCTTAAAACACTCCGAATTACTAACCATGGTACGTATATTGATGGAGACCCTATTTCATCTGTCACCATCAATGACCTAGATGACAATTGTGATCGCTGGACGTTTCGCATTGAAGTGAAAGAAGATGCGGAATGTGTAGGTGGCGCTACAATTTTCGGAAAGAAATTTGGGAATCACCCACAGGATATCATTTTCAAAGTGTATTATTTATAGAAGATTCTGCTCTATTTAATCAGCTAGGAGAAACTGCCTTTTTATTTCCCCTAGCTTTTTTTAATCGATTCCTACCCTACCAATATTTGATGGAAGAGGCTATCACTACTCTGTTTTCGTTTATATAATTTGTTCAAACCTTCCTTACACCTTCTCTTTAAAGGCTTGAATTAATCGCTTGTAATAAGAAATAGGATGAGGGGCAAAATTTTCTCTGCCCACTTTACGATGAATCTTAATTTTCTCCCCTCTTGAGTTGAGTTCAAATCCATTTACTTCAATTAATTCTTTTCTGCCCTGCCATAAATCGTAAAAATCGGCTAGTTTAGTGGATACAATGCCCGCTACTTCCTCTTCTTGCAAATGAAATTCTTTAAAATCCATGGTCTTTTTATATAAAAAAGTGTGAGCAAATTCCTTATCCAAAATATCTCCATTATTCATTTCATAATGGAAAACACCTAAGTGGATTAGCTCCTCTATTTCTACTTGGATACCGATTTCTTCCTCCATCTCTCTTACACCGTCTTTCGCATCTTCATGTGCTAACAAGTGACCTGCAGCCGTTATATCTAAAAGATTTGGATAATCCTTTTTTAATGGACTTCTAATTTGCAAGTAGAGATATGATTGTCCATCTTGTTCAGATACAATCCAACAATGAAAGGTCTCATGCCATAATCCCTTTTTATGTACTTCACTACGGGCAGCAGTTCCGATTGGTGTTCTGTTTTCATCAAATATTTTTAGTTGTTCCTCTTCCATGATGGATGCTCCTCTGCTATTTTTTCCATAAAATAGTATCTTGCTTACCCTGTTTCCTTATTGCTATGCCAGCATTTTACGAATAAACCCTCTTTGAATAAGTACTTCCCTTCCTTTGTATCTTCTTCCAAAGGATAAGATTAACAAAGAAAAGCAATATCCCATAAATATAAACACCAAATGGAAGAGATATACTGATATAATGAATTCCTGCTAAAATCGGCAACGGAAGCAAGAGCAGAAATAACCTCCAACTTTGCTGATTCGCTCCTGAATCAAATGACATAGAAAAAGGCACTTCTTTATCTAGCATTCCATAGCAAATCACTGAATAGAGGAAAGCGGAGATAAATACTACTAATAAATCTGGTATAATTCGCATTCCAAACAAAAACAAAAAAACAATGCTTATTAAAAAATAGATTGGTAAATATAATTTTATAATTAGCGCTTTTAATGCTCCTTTATAATACATAGAAAAATCAGAGATTGGAAGAATCGTAAAAATACATGCACCTTTATATTTCCCTGAATACCGCATCATAAAAATTATCGTCGGAATATTAATCATCGTAAAATAAATGGTTAAATACGAGGAACTTGTTGTAAATGAAACATCTTCCAAATTTGTTCCACTATAAAGAAAGATAAAGGGAATAACAATCGAAAAACCTAATGATGGATATACCTTTAATTTAAAATCTCTTTCTTGCCTAATCATTTGCCCTGTAAATTGATAGAATGCTTTTTCTTCCTTGTTGTTCATTAAAAACGATAATAGCAGTTCTCCCCATTTTGAGACCTTACCTTTTCTCGCTTTACTTTGACTAGTTAACTTTTCTAAATTTTTCTCAAAGCTAGGAATTAGCTTTCCATAAATGATAATAGCTGCAATTGGTAAAATAATCGCAAGAGCTGCTAGCAAAATAATCATCGTGTTGATATTGCCATTCAATATCCACTCATATGGTGCTGCGAACCACATTGGAACAAAGAAAACATGCCACCAATGCACTTGATACACAATATGTAAATCAACTAATTCAAAGCTCCGAATGACAACCTGGTATCCTATCATTATGACAATAGACAAACCAATCTGTACGTAATTAATCATATCCTTAAGTTTTTCTCCATCAAAAAATCGAAGGATAGCCAAGTAAAGTAATGCCGTGATAACAACAATAAATAAATTTGCTAAAACAAGTAGTACAACTGTCAACAGAAAAAAGATAAATCCTTGTTTAACAAGACATACAACTAACGGAATAAGTGTAATAGTTATCGTTAATTGAGAAAGATAAATCATAATATGCAGAACTTTTGCTGCATTAATTGTGCGCCTATTTATTGGTTTCGTATGTAGTATATGTTTATCCCGAACATCTAACAAAACACCTGAAAAATCAGAAATCATCGAGGTCATGACCAGAAATAAAATAATTCCGAAAGAAATGCTCATTTGAAATAAGTAATTATCACCGAAGGCCATCAATGGAATAAGAATCAACCCCATAAAAGCATACAGCCATAACGATTTTATATAGGCATATTTATCTTCTTTCTTTTCTTTTCTCTGATTAGATTGGGAGAAGATGGTTGGAAGCTTACGTTGATCCATTGTCAGTTTCACTTGTAAAATCGTTCTTAAAACGGAATAATCGATACCTATTTTCAAAAATAAACCTTTAAAACGGTCAAAGAACTTTAATATAGTAAATTCTCTCATGATTGTACCTCTTGCACAATGGATACAAAGGATTCGCCTATTTCTTTATGGTTGTTAAAGCCAGTTAATTGATTGAAGATTCCTTCCAAGCTACCTTGTTCGTTTTGTGTTTGTAACTCTTTGAAGCTTCCGTCTATCACTATCTTTCCATCGTTCAATAGAATGATTCTACTGCTTATTTTTTCTACTACATCCATTATGTGTGACGAATAAAATATCGTTTTTCCGCTTGATGCAAACTGGGCAAGAATCTCCTTAAACACCATCACACTATTCGCATCAAGTCCATTGATTGGCTCATCTAGAAAAAGAATATCTGGATTATGCAAGACACTTGATATAATTAACAGCTTTTGACGCATCCCTTTTGAATAAGAGGAGATTCGCGAATGATATACCTCTCCTATACCAAACAGTTCCATTAATCTTTTTGCCTTATGTTCAACAAACTCTGCACTCATTCCATATAGTTGACCGATAAATGTTAAATACTCATATGCCGTTAGATTATCATATACTTCTGCTATTTCTGGTACATAACCGATTTTTCGCTTATATTCCATCGAATCATCCCTAATATTTTTGCCAAAAAGCATTACTTCTCCACGATAATTTCCCTCTATACCGAGAATAATTTTAACTGTAGTACTTTTTCCTGCACCATTCGGACCTATATATCCAATAATTTCTCCTCGATATACATGTAAATCCACTCCTTTTAGTACTTCCTCGGTGCCATAGTTTTTTCGTAAGTTCTTTATTGTAATAATTTCTTCACCAACCATCTCATTTGCTCCTTCCTACACATCTCTTTTCTACCATTCTAGAAAAAAAGGAAAAAACCTCCCAATAACCAGGTGAATTTTCTGTCACGATTATCTCACTTCCCACTCCTTATAATTAGGGGTGATTGTTTACAAAAAAAACCTATAGTAGCCAATTTCCAAGGCTCTATAGGTGATTAGTGTCACATTATCTTATTTACATTTCACCACTAGTGTTGCATTAATTTATTTTCACTATTAAAAATACTCAAAATGTTCAATTTTATTATTTTGTGCAAAGAAAAAGTCCTTTATAATGGATAAGTCAGGTGGTAACCC
>NZ_JBQKKM010000073.1:0-16323 GCF_052116745.1 Niallia sp. Sow4_A1
AAGGAACACCACCAAGTGCTTCAAATGTTTCCGTTAAAAACGAAAACAATGTACTTTGTGATTTAGAGATACTTAGATGGAACGTGCGGAACCTTGAATAAGAAAGAACAATAATTCTTGGTCACAGTGACACCCCGAAAAATCTTGTTCCACAGGAATGTTTCACTGGATGATTAGTGCAAATGAATTGAACCACTTATGCGGAGTTTTGAGCCAGCCATTGAGGAGGAATAAGCCACTCTTTGCGGAATGGAGAGCCATTATAAATAGAATCACGAAAGCCTCTTGTATAATTATGTTGCATGCATTCTAGCAGGACACTAATATACAGGTGGTTTTTATTATGTAAGAGTAAAACTCTTCCCACATGTTCATACATAATAATTTTTGAGATTGTAAACGTTAAACTAGAATTAACAGAATTCAATAAAGAAGAGTAATGTAACCGCTAGAATAAAATAGACAGTTTTCGCTAGAATCTCGTGAACACTTTCGCCAAACATATAGACAATCTAGTAAACTAGAATTATTCGTTTACTGGAGGTTAAAGACTTGGAGGGAAAGTTAGTGTTATATATTGAGATTCATCAACTATTTAAGCGTAAATTAAAGATTGCTCAAATTGCTAAACATTTAAAAATTAATCGGGGGACTGTCTATAAGTATTTAGGAATGTCTTTTGAAGAAGCACAGGAGTATTTAGGAAACCCACTTCAAAAGCCTAAAAAACTAGATCCCTATCGGGATTGGATTGTAGCTTGGTTAGAGGAGTATCCTCATTTAAGTGCTGCACAAATTCAAGATTGGCTATTAGAACGTCATCCCAATTTAGAGATTGGAGAAAGCACGGTACGTTCTTATGTAAAAGAAATTCGCGAAATATATCAGATTGAGAAAAAAGCCATTGTTAGACATTACGAGGCTGTACCTGAACAGCCGATGGCTAAGCAGCTACAAGTGGATTGGGGTGAAACAAAGCAGAAAACGATAAGGAAAAAAGAAGTTAAATTGTATTTCATCGCTTTTGTCTTGGCGCATTCACGTTATAAATATATGGAGTGGCTAGACCGGCCTTTTACAACAAAGGATGCCATTCGCTGTCACGAAAATGCATTTCGCTTTTTTGGTGGTTATACAGAGGAAATTGTTTATGATCAAGACCATTTACTTTCCGTTAGTGAAAATGCAGGAGATTTAATTTTAACGTCAGAATTTCAAGCATATATAAAAGATCGTAAGTTTCGCGTACACTTATGTCGAAAAGCTGATCCTGAGTCAAAAGGGATGATAGAAAACGTGGTGAAATACATAAAAGGTAATTTCGCAGATAGTCGCGTCTTTAAAGACATCGAGAGTTGGAATGTAAGTGCATTACAATGGTTAGATCGTACAGGTAATAAGAATGTACATAATACAACGAAAAAGAGACCAGTTGAAGTGTTTCTCGTCGAAAAGCAACACTTACAGCCAGTCTCCCCTATACTTTCATTAGAAAGTAACCATACAGTAATTATACCAAGGAACATAAATAAGGACAATACGATTCGCTTCAAGTCAAATCGTTATTCAGTTCCTGTTGGAACTTATGGGTCGCAACCAGACAATCAAGTGTACCTCAAAATAAAGCAAGATACGTTGATTATTCTAACTCAGGCAGATGGCGAGATACTAGCTGAACATAAAATTAGTAATGAAAAAGGTAGACTTATTAAGAATAGAAATCATTCACGCGACCGTTCTAAAGGAATTGAGGAGATAAAACAAAGCGTCATTTCTAGTTTTGAAAAGCAGGAAGATGCAAGAGCCTATATAGATGAAATTTGTCAAATCTATACTCGTTATCGACGCGATCAACTAGCTATTCTTTTATCTGTCATAAAAAGCGATCCAGAATGGATTAATCAGGCACTTCAAAAATGTATCTATGAAAAACTTTATAGCGCCAATGATTTCCGCGATGTGGTTAATTATTTAAGTAAGTCAAATACAGAATCTATTTCCGCAATTTATAAGAGTAATATTGTGCCAACTTCTAAAACGAAAATTAAAGTAACAACACGCTCTATAAGTACATATACAAGCATTTTGGAGGGCGTATCCAATGAATAAAACCGTCAAGGAGTTACAAGACCACTTTCGCCAACTAAGATTAGCTGAAACTGCAGAGGAACTTCCTCAACTCCTTCGTGAAGCAGAAAAAGCATCATGGACTTATTTAGAGTTCTTAGAAGCAGTTACAACATTCGAACTAAATAAACGTGAGATAAAAAGTATGGAGCGAAGAATGAAATGGGCTCGTTTCCCTTTTGTTAAAACGCTTCATGAATTCAATGTAGAAGAACAAACTGCCATTACAGAACGGCAGTTAACACAACTTCAAGAGTTTAGCTGGCTAGAAAAACAGTATAATTTAATTTTATTAGGACCTCCTGGTGTAGGAAAGACGTTTCTAGCCGTAGGGCTAGGAATACAGGCTATCCAAAAAGGATTCCAAGTGTATTTTGTGACAATGGGCGAACTAATCCAGCTACTGAAAACACAAGAATTTGCGCATAAATCACAGGTGCAATTGAAAAGATTACAGGCATCTGATTTAGTAATCATCGATGACTTGATGTATATGGCAATGGATCAACGTGAGGCAAACCTGTTTATGGCATCATAAAAATGTACGGTATGGCATTTAATTTGTGCAATAGGGCCGTAGGCCCTGCACAAATTAAAAAACCACTTGTCAACATTCCAAAATACACATACACTTCCTGTTGGGACAAACAAGCGCAGGAGGTATTAAGGAGATGTTGGCAGTGGCCGAAATTAATTATATCAGACATGAGATAAACATAAAAGACAGTAACTATTCGGAGCTTGGAAAAAGAATAGGAAGAGATCCGAGAACAGTTAAGAAGTATGCAGAACAGGATGATTTCAGTCCTGTAGAAAAAATTAAACAAGACAGACCATCTCCAGTGATGGATCCTATTAAACATATAGTAGATGAATGGTTAATAGAAGATTTTAAACAAAAGAGAAAATTCCGTAGAACTGCAAAGAGAATTTGGGAGCAATTAAAAGAGGAATTTGATTTTAAGGGTTCTGATCGAACAGTAAGAAACTACATATCCCAAAGAAAAAAAGAATTGTTAAATGAAGCGAGTCAAGCAGCACTATCGCTAGAGAGCAAACCTGGGTCAGCCCAAGTGGATTTTGGAGAAGCTCCGTTTAAATATCAAGGGGAACAGATAACTCTACCCTATCTGGTTCTTTCTTATCCATACAGTAATTCATTTTATTTTCAGATATTCCCCGCTCAAAACAAAGAGTGTTTTTTAGAAGGATTAAAGCGTATTTTTCACCATATGGGTGGTGTGCCAAAAACAATTAGATTCGATAATCTTTCAGCAGCCGTAAAGAAAGTGTTGCCAAATGGCGAACGGCAGTTAACAGAGGAATTTCAGAACTTCGTTCTACACTATGGGTTCGAAAGTGAATTTTGTAATCCTAATAGTGGGAATGAAAAAGGTCATGTGGAAGCAATGGTGAAGTATGTGAGAAACAATTATTTATTGCCTGGTCTTCACGTACTGAATTTAGACGAGCTTAATAAGACGTTGTGGGAAAAAGCTGAGAAAGATCGTGAGAGAAAACATTATGAAAAGGAATCTTTCATCTCCCAGCTGTTTGAAGAGGATCGGAAAGCCTTTTTGGTTTTACCAAGTAAGGAATACCAATGCATCAGATACGAAACAGTAAAAGCCGATAAGTACGGTTATATTAAAGTGGAAAAAAATCTATATTCAACTTCACCAAGATACGCTTTAAATAAAGTTCTAATTCGGATTTCATACAATTCTATTGATATTCTTACAGATGATTATCAACTAGTCGTAAGCCATTCCCGACTCTATGGTCAATACAGAAAATCGATTAATTGGCAGCCATACTTAAATCTAATGGCCAAACGGCCTATGGCACTTAAATACACTAGTTTCTATGAGCAGTTGCCACAAGAATGGCAAACGTATTTTAATTCATGTACTACTTCTGAAAAATCAGAGGCCTTGAAATTATTAGGAACAGTGATGAAAGATTATGGTTTTAGTAAAATCACTGAAGCGCTGAAGATTGCATCAGAGCATGGTCATCCTTCGGTTGAATCAATTAAACAAGTATTCTATCAACTAATCAATGGTCGAGGGATACGCGAAGAAGTACATCTCCAAAAGTCATTGCCTATTATGCCGGAGGCTACTAGAGGTCTACAGCATTATAATCAGCTTCTAAAAGGAGCTGAAATAAATTGAGTACGCAGATTCAAGAATTCGCTAAACGATTGAAATTGAGTTGGATTAGAGAGCATTATCAAGAGATTACAGCAACATCAAACGAAGAGTATTTACTGAAACTTTTTGAAAAAGAAATTGAGCAACGAGAAGAACGAAAAACAAATCTTTTACTTACACAAGCAAGCTTACCTAAAGTCAATGGGAAACCTTTTGATTGGAAGGACATTGTCCTAACAGCAGGACTAAGTAGTGAAGACTTATTAAATGGAGTGTTCATGGATCAGCAGGAAAATCTCATTTTCTATGGGGGAGTTGGTGCAGGTAAAACTTATTTAGCTACGTTAATTGGATTAAATGCCATACAAAGGTATGGCAAAGCGGTCAAATTCTATACAGCGGCATCATTAGTTAATCGATTATTAGAAGCAAATGAAAAAGGCAATCTCAATAAGCTTTTTAAGCAAATAGAAAAATTGGATCTTTTGATTTTGGATGAGTTAGGATATATCCCTCTTCACAAACAAGGGGCAGAATTATTGTTTCAGGTTATTTCTATGTGTTATGAAACCAAAAGCATCATAATCACAACAAACCTTCAATTCGGTCAATGGAACCACGTTTTTGGAGATCCTATATTAACGGAAGCAGTAATTGATCGACTCATTCATCATTCACATTTGATTGTATTTAAAGGCGATAGTTATCGTTATAAGGAATCAATTATTCAGAATTAAATTTCGTTGGCAAGTGGTTACATTTTTAATTGCCGTTTTATGCATTTTTTACTTGCCAAATACAGCAAACCTATTCTTTAAATTCTTGGTCACAGTGACGCCCCGACATTTGTCGAAGATTGATAGACAGTTAGTGGGTGTGAATGTGATAAACTGAAATACTAAATATTTGAGGGTGGATGGTTGTTGCGCTTTTTTTCGGTTAGGAAAGGAGGTGATAATCATAGAATCACTTCTTGAATTTCTTCGTGAAGTTTTGAAGGGGATTGTGAGTGTAGTTAAAATTATGTTCAGTTATGTGTCAGGCACCACAAAAAGACAAAAAACAATATTAGTGTCCAATTTGAATGCATGCAACATAATTATACAAGAGGCTTTAGTGATTCTATTTATAATTGCTCTCCTTCCATAAAGATTGGCTCAATTCATCTGCAATAATCAAGTTAGATCTTATCTTTTTGTAACTGTTTAATAACTGCTAACATAACATTTCCACATAATGGGTGTCAGGCACCACAAACTCTAGGTCACAGTGACGCCCCGAAATTTGTCGAAGATTGATAGGGAATTAGATTGTGTGAATGATAAACTTAAATAGCGATGATTATTGCAGAGGAAATGAGCCACTTATGCGGAGTTTTGAGCCAGTCATTGCGGAGAAAAGAGCCGCCCTTTGCGGAAATTGAGAGCCATCACTCTAGGTCACAGTGACGCCCCGTTTCGTTCGCAGTTTGTGTGCTGATTGCATTCATAACTATATCCTTC
The DNA here is from genome assembly GCF_052116745.1 of Niallia sp. Sow4_A1. NCBI lineage: Bacteria > Bacillati > Bacillota > Bacilli > Caryophanales > Bacillaceae > Niallia > Niallia sp. Sow4_A1. Next base: position 5,786 of record NZ_JBQKKM010000073.1, read on the forward strand.
CTCTCCATTTGACATCCATTATTTCTGAAGTTGATTCTCCATTGATTTTGCCAGTTCATTTGGCTCTACTATTCTACTACATCAGCCAATAAAGTAATGTTTACAGCGACTGAAAATTAATTCCACTCACTTTTGCTGTTTCTGTTAAATCTACTAAAATACCATCTGCAATAGCATCTTCTCTTCTCATAGATATGATATTATCTAAAAAATATTTTCTAATTCAATTTTTCAGCCTTTCCATTAAATAAAAAAGCCACCTCTAATTAATTAGAAAGGTAGCTCTATATTTTAATACTATTTTAACTTAGTAACTTGAATTAAAATACCTGCTAAAACAAGTAAAAATCCTATTGTTATTGGTATTAATGAGAATATTACCAAGTTTCCTGCAAAAACAGCCGGGTCACCAGCTTCAGAATACAAAACTCTTGGTCACAGTGACGCCCCGAAATTTGTCGAAGATTGATAGAAAATTAGATTGTGTGAGTGATAAACTGAAATAGTAGTTTGTATTTGGCAATCAAAAAATGGTTCTTACGAAGGTCTGGTGACCAAGTATTTTGGATATTAGATTCATTCTCGCTGCACAGTGACGCCCACCAACTCATGGTCACAGTGACGCCCCGAAATATGTCGAGGATTGATAGAGAATTAGATTGTGTGAATGATAAACTTAAATAGTAGTTGGATATTGGAGGGGGGTGGCGTTTTTCCCTTTCCAATGGCAAACCGATAATAAATTCTTGCTGCACAGTGAGGCACTGAAAAATCTTGTTTCACAGGAAGTTCTACGAGAGAATTTGTGTGAAATTGCTAAAGGAGAAGTACAGCAGTAGTGCTATATTTGAATAGTTAAATATAATCCTTTTTTCTCTGTAGAGAATAGTTAGTTCGACAGGAATTTTTCTCTCTTGTATTGAAATAGTAAGTAAAAAATTATGGAGTGATACTATGCCGCACTGGACCCCAATTAAAAATGAGCCTTTTATTAATATTATGGATGACTATAGACGAGAAATTGAAAACAAAGATGCTAAAGCGACTAAAGAAATAACTTATGGTCACTGTGACGCCCCAAAATTTGTCGAAGATTGATAGAGAATTAGATTGTGTGAATGTGATGAACTGAAATAGCAACTGAATGTTGTGAGGATGGTTGGTTGTTGCGCTTTTTTCCGTTTAGGAAAGGAGGAGATGATCATAGAAACATTTCTTGAATTTCTTCATGTATGGTGCACAGTGACGCCTCGAATAACTCATGGTCACAGTGACGCCCCGAAGTTTGTCGAAGATTGATAGAGAATTAGATTGAGTGAATGATAAACTGAAATAGTTGAGTATTGCGAATAGACTGAGCCGGCAGTGCGGAGTTTTGAGCCACTATTTGCGGACATCTGAGCCAGTAAGTGCGGGGAAAAAGCCACTTTTTTGGTCACTTTTTCATGTCTACTAATAGGGGCTCGCTGCACTGTGACCTAGAATTTAACACATCAACCTTTCAATAAAGCTAAAAAGGGATAGATACACATTCACTAAGTAAGAAATGTACCTATCCCTTTTTCTATTTACATACAAAACTATCAATATTATAATACTAGTATCGCTAGAGTGATAAATTGGTTACTCAGTATACCCAATACCTAGTAATCCTTACAAAGTGTTGGCACACCTTGTAAGACTACTACGATATTTTATTTATACTTCTTGATTCTCACTAGACTACTGTCAAATGCTTGTTTAAATTCTAGAACACGCTTACTTAATTTATGTTTGATAACATCATTATAATTTAGCGTTTACAATAAATTTACTACTATCAATAATATAGGTCGGAGAAACATAAGTTTGATTATTATCCCCTAAACCAAATTTGTATTTTGCACCAAAATAATATGACTGAAATACGAATTTTGAGCAATAATTCACATCAATTTTATGTGTTGCAGAAGTTATAGAATAGCTTTTTACTTTATTTAAGTTATTTTTAGCCCAAGTTCCTGCCAAAAAACGATTTCCTGATGAGGTGTTTGGTCTATAAACACCAACAGTATTATTATTGAACCGGTCAACAAAGTTACTAATTGAACTTACTTGAGTAACATCAGACCATTTTACAACATCATAGACTTTATAATCTGGCCCTACAATACCAACATGTCCAACATAATATGTATCCCATCCTGAAAACATTTTTGTCCCAATTATATCACCTACTTGCACAGTTGTGCTTGTACCTGGATACTTAGGAGCTCCACTACCTGTATTACTATCAGCAAAAGTACTAAAATCATCCGCATAAGAAGAGAATGGAAAAAGTAATATAATTATAAAAGCAAAAAAGAATCCTAGAAATATTTTTTTCATAAACTCATGGTCACAGTGACGCCCCGAAGTTTGTCGAAGATTGATAGAAAATTAGATTGATTGAATGATAAACTGAAATAGTTGAGTATTGCGAATAGACTGAGCCGGTAGTGCGGAGTTTTGAGCCACTTTTTTGGTCACTTTTTCCCGAATTTATACATGTTTACTAATAGGGGCTCACTGCACAGGGACGCCCCGAAATTTGTCGAATATTGATAGAGAGTTAGATTGAGTGAATGATAAACTGAAATAGTAACTGGATAATGGTGGTAAGCGTATACCTCTTCCCGCATGTTCATACACCATAAATTTTGAGATAATGTGTATGGCAATATAGAAGTGGTTCTTACGTTTATTTGGTGAAGAAAGCTATCTTTTGCTTGTTATAGAATGATTACAGCCATTAAAATGTACCACCTCTGACATAGTATTTACCATCAAATAACAAGAAGTGTACCAAGGAATGACAGGACGTTTACACCACCGCAATCTTACTGGTTATTACTCACTGCAATAGTGACGCCTCGAAATTTATCGAAGCTTGATAGGAAATTAGCTGTACTAACATAGATGATCTTGCTAATAACTAGTACCATTTAGATTCTGGGATGAAATATCCTATCTATAGGGTATTCTTCAGCTAAGTGGGTTATTTTTATATGACATCAACTTTAAAAAACAGTGTGAGAAAATAATTTAAGTCCAAAACATAATAAAATAAACACTAATTAGTGATTTATTGAATAAAATGTTTAAAAATTGTCTATTTTCTTTAATAATCATTAATTATTTTATACTTAAAATTTAAATCGTGAAATTTTTAAACGATTTCGTTTATATGTTAAATTTTGTGTGGTATAATTCTTTGAAAGACATTAAAGTAAAAGATCCTAGGAGGAAACGATATGTCGAGCACTATCCGAGTTACGAATGTTGAGGTTAAAAATTTAAAAAATGTAAAAAAGGGAAAATTTGATACAAATTCAACCTTTGATGACCTTGAGATTGCCGATGTAATAGGTTTCTATGGACAAAATGGATCTGGTAAGACGGCAATTGTTGAAGCTTTTAATTTGTTAAAGATTTTGTTAGAAACAAGGGAGTTGCCGAAGTTATCCAAACATTTAATATACTTTAATGAAGAATTCCTAGAGCTGTCGTTTGACCTAATTATTAAGAACTATCTAGGAGAGTTTTTTGTAAAGTATGAAGTTTCAATAGGTAAAGGAAAAGAGAAACTACTTCAGGTAATTAAAGAAAAGGTTTCTTATAGGGAAAATATAAGCAAGAAGCGTTTTAAAGAGATTTTTTATAAGGATAATGAAGAGATTTCTATAAGAAATCAAAAGCTGAGGGCAATGAATGAAGACATTAGAGTAACTGTAATGGTAGCGAAACGAATGGCAAATGATAATTGCACTTCGTTTGTTTTTAGAGATGAATTGAGAGAAATATTTAATTATTTTTTAAATGAGATAGAAACAGAAATAATGAACAATCTTCTTGGAGATTTTAATAGAGATTTTCACGTAATTGATCAAACTCAATCAGGACTTCTAATAGCAAATATTGTTATGCCATTTAATATTCACCTTGAAAATGTACGTGGGAAAATCCCTTATGAGTTGGGGGATACAATGGTATTACCGCCTCCGTTATTTGAAACAATTGAGAAAGTTATTGAGCAAACAAATGTTGTTCTTAAAACAATAATACCTGGTTTGCAAATCAAAATAAGAAAAATCCACCAAGAAAAAATGGATGATGGACTAGATGGTATCCGTTTTGAGTTTTTGTCTAATAAAGAAAACATTGAGCTTCCTTTAAGAAGTGAATCATCTGGTGTTATTAAAATAATTTCAATTCTTAGTACCTTAATAGCAGTGTATAATAATCCTAATGCGTGTGTAGTTATTGATGAACTAGATGCTGGGATTTTTGAATATTTGTTAGGAGAATTATTAGAAGTAATAAGTGAGAATGGGAAAGGGCAATTATTTTTCACATCACATAATTTAAGAATCTTAGAAGTCTTACCTATTCGTAATTTATGGTTTACTACACTAAATGAAGAAGATCGCTATCTTCAATTAAAAGGTGTTAAAAAGTTAAATAATGCACGCGATATTTATTTACGTGCAGTGCAGCTTGGAGGACAAGACGAACCAATTTATGGCGAAACAGACTTGTACGACATAAAAAAGTCATTTAGAAAAGCAGGTAAAATAAATGGCGAAAAATAGAAAAAAAGTAGTACTTTTAATTGTTGAAGGAGAAAGCGATGAAACTTTGCTCATAGATCGTTTAAGGGAGCTATTTAGAGACCATGAAATTCGTTTTGAACCTCAACGTGGTGATATATTATATGACGCGAAAAAACAAATGAAACCAATTAAAGAAGTTATTGGAGATACTGTAAAGGAAATATTAATAAAGAGGAAATTTAAATCGTCTGACATCCTAGCTGTTATTCATATCATGGACACAGATGGTTGTTTAATACCTAAAGAAAATGTTGTTATTGATAACCAGCAAGAGACTTTAACCTATTATAAAAATACTAATATAAGTGTTCAAAGTGAAACACAAATGAATAATATATTAAATCGTAATGAAATAAGGGGTAGAAATATTCGTACTATGAATTCAATAGATACGATTGTTTCTAATAAATATGCTTATCAAATGTTTTACTTTTCGAGGAATTTAGAACATGTAATTTTTAATGAACCCAACCCTTGTTCAGGAACAAAAGTAGATAATATAGAAGAATTCTTAGAAGAGTTAGATTCGCCGCTTGAGGCCTACCTGTCACAATACATGCCACATATGGAAACTGGGAGTTATAGGGAGCAATATATAGCAAGCTGGACCTTTATTTCAGAAGGGATTAAATCTTTACAACGCTCAACAAACGTTCCACTAATGTTTAAGTTTATAGAGTTAAAGTCATCAGAATTATAGTTTGAAATAATTGGTTACAGCAACGACCAAAAATTTTTCGATTAAGTCATTGTAATTCTGTGAGTGTTTTCAAATCCTTGTTTGTTGAAAATACTGTGGATTCTAGACATTCACTGGTTCATTCTCTAGAAGAGTAATTCTAGGTAGGCTATTTCTGCTTGTTTTTTCACACATTTCATAAAGCTATGGTCACAGCACCCCCTCGAATAATCTGTTTCACATGAATGTTTCATGGAAGTCTTTGTGTGTGATTGCTGTTGGAATTTGTTAAAGAAGAAGTACAGCAAGTGTATTGTTGTCTTCTTTTTTTATTTTCATTTTGGCAGGAAATTTGATTATTTTGTAGAATATTGGAGTGGTAGATTGTTTCTTTACCTCTGTTAGTTGTTCTTGTTCTAAAAAGATTTCCTTCTATATTAACCTCGATTGATTTATCTTCCTTTTTATTCTTTCTCGAATTGTTTCTTTCCTAGTGTTTTCATTCATTGGACTATAAAACTAAATAGTTTGGAGGGTTTTGTATGACCGTAAAGGTTTCAAGTATTGGTTTGAAAGGGATGGAGGGCTACCGTGTGCAGGTGGAGGTGCGGATATCGCAGGACACGGAATCTATGGTGATTGTTGGTTTGCCTGATGCTTCTGTTAAGGAGTCTCGAGAGAGGGTGTTGGCGTCGATTGCTCATTTTGATTTGGATGTGACGGATAAGAAGGTAGTTGTGAATCTATCTCCGCCTGATCAAAAGAAAAATGGTTCACTGTTTGATCTGGCTATCGCTATTGCTGCTTTGAAGGAACTGGGGGAGGTGAAGCGTGAGATTCCTGTAGATACGGCGTTTATTGGGGCGTTATCCCTTGATGGTTCGATTGCGAGTGGGGAAGGGATACTACCTGCTGTTATTGCGGCAAGGGGACTTGGGTTCAAACGAGTGTATTTACCTTATGATTCGGTGCTGCCACTCCATATGCTAGAGGATATTGAATGTATTAATACTTGGTCACAGTGACTACCCGAGTTTTGTCGAATCCAAAATCATTTGTCAGTCATAAAAACTCTAGGTCACAGAGACGCCTCGAAAAATCTTGTTTCACAGGTAAGTTTCACAGGAGCAATATGTGTGAGGTAAGCGTCAAACTCCTCCCACATATTCAAATAGAAGAATCTTTAAATTCTTGGTCACAGTGACGCCCCGAAATATGTCGAAGATTGATAGAGAATAAAATTCTTGGTCACAGTGACGCCCCGGAATTTGTCGAAGATTGATAGAGAATTAGATTGAGTGAATGATAAACTGAAATAGTTGAGTATTGCGAATAGATTGAGCCGGCAGTGCGGAGTTTTGAGCCACTATTTGCTATAAATGTCAACACAAATATGTACAATTTTGCTTGCGTAAGGATGTACAAAATCACTCGTTTTCTTGCGTTAAATGAGCCTTTAATCGATAAGAATCACCTACAATGGTTACGACAGTTGCGTGATGTAAAATACGATCTAAAATCGCATTCGCTAGTTTAGTCTCTTGAAAAATTGTATCCCACTCTTTGAAATTTACATTTGTAGTGAGAATCGTACTTTTCTTTTCGTATCTCATGTCAATGAGCTGAAAAAAGAGCTTCGAAACTCTTGGTCACAGTGACGGCCCGAAATATGTCGAAGATTGATAGAGAGTTAGATTGTGTGAATGTGATAAACTGAAATAGCAACTGAATATTGTGAGGGTGGTTGGTTGTTGTGCTTCTTTCCGTTTAGGAAAGGAGGTGATAATCATGGAAACATTTCTTGAATTTCTTCGTGAAGTTCTGAAGGGAATTGTGCGTGAGATAAGCGCTTATTTCTTTCGGAAGAACATATTAGAAAGCAAGAAAACCACCCTACGCCGTCGCAAGCAAAAGGGTGGTTCTCAACCAAAATAATATTTAATTGACAACCACACCCTGACGGTAGAGGTTGCAGAGAGAAGTGTTCGCGCACTTCTCTTTTTTATTATATACGTTTATTATATAGCTTATAACAATTGCTTTCAACTATGTGTCATGCTAAAGATTGAGTCAAACTTGAGGTCACAGGGACGCCCCAAAATTTGTCGAAGATTGATAGAAAATTAGATTGTGTGAGTGATAAACTGAAATAGTTGAGTATTGCGAACAGACTGAGCTGGCAGTGCGTATATTGCAGAAGAAAAGAGCCACTTTTTTTGAAGTACAGCAAGTGTATTGTTGTCTTCTTTCTTTTTATTTTCATTCTGGCAGGAAATTTGATTATTTTGTAGAATATTGAAGTGGTAGATTATATCTTTCCCTCTGTTAGTTGTTCAGTTGTTTCTTGTTCTAAAAAAATTTACTTCTATTTTAACCTCGATTGATTTATCTTCCTTTTTATTCTTTCTCGAATTGTTTCTTTCCTAGTGTTTTCATTCATAGGACTATAAAACTAAATAGTTTGGAGGTTTTTGTATGACCGTAAAGGTTTCAAGTATTGGTTTGAAAGGGATGGAGGGCTACCGTGTGCAGGTGGAGGTGCGGATATCGCAGGACACGGAATCTATGGTGATTGTTGGTTTGCCTGATGCTTCTGTTAAGGAGTCTAGGGAGAGAGTGTTGGCGTCGATTGCTCATTTTGATTTGGATGTGACGGATAAGAAGGTGGTTGTGAATCTATCTCCGTCCGATCAAAAGAAAAATGGTTCGCTGTATGATCTGGCAATTGCAATTGCAGCTTTGAAGGAACTGGGGGAGGTGAAGCGTGAGATTCCCACAGATACGGCGTTCATTGGGGCATTATCCCTTGATGGTTCGGTTGTAAGTGGAGAAGGGATACTACCTGCTGTTATTGCGGCAAGGGGGATTGGGATTAAAGAAGTGTATTTACCTTATGATCCGGTGCTGCCACTTCATATGCTACAGGATATTGAATGTATAGTTGTGTCTCATATCGAGGAAGTCGTTCAGCATTTGGAAGGGCAAGAAAGCATGCTGTCTCAACCTTCTTTTTCTTCAGAGAATCATCTAACACCAGAGATTGCTACACATCAAAAGGATTTCTGTCATGTGATTGGACATGAGAAAGCAAAAAGAGCATTAGAAATTGCTGCAGCTGGTGAGCATAATTTGCTAATGAATGGTCCTCCTGGTTGTGGAAAGAGCTTGTTAGCTGAATCTTTTCCCTCCATCCTACCTTCATTAACAAATCAAGCACAGCTCGAAGTGATGAGTTTGTATCAGCTTGCTCGTGAAAAGCGTATCCATAATCAATTTGTTCCTTTCAGGCATCCACACCATTCTGCTTCTGCTGTCGCCATTATTGGTGGTGGGTCGAACCCACGGCCAGGTGAAATTTCGATGGCTCACCATGGGATCCTTTTTCTCGATGAGATTGCAGAATTCTCCAAAAAAACGCTTGATATGCTCCGTCAACCGCTCGAAACAGGTGAGGTAACCATTAGCCGAGCGCATTCTACTGTGACGTATCCAGCTTCTTTTATCCTAATAGGTGCTATGAACCCTTGTCCATGCGGATACCTCGGTTCTCTTCATCATTATTGCACCTGTTCCCAAAAGCAAATTCAAGCCTACCGAAATCGGTTGTCAGGTCCTATCTATGACCGAATGGATATCCTCTTATCCTTACAGTCGGTAAATGTTAACCAGGACTGCTCGACACAAGAATCCTCTAGTGCTATTCGTAAACGAGTGGAAAAAGCACGCCTGCGCCAGTTTGATCGGTATCAACAAGAAGTTTCCAATGCGAAGGTTCGGTTTGAAACCTTGGTGGAAACGAGTGCCTTGACAACGGAACAGAAAAAGACGCTTACGCAAATATCTTCTAAGCAAAATTGGAGCAATCGTGTTCAGATTAAAATTATCAGACTTGCAAGGACCATTTCTGATTTAGCAGGAGAGGAAAGAATAGCGGACCAAGCCATTTGGGAAGCGATGACCTTAAGACGCTGGGACCAGAATAAACAAATGACGATTGCGAGGGAGAAATAATGTCCTATAAGAAAAGAGTATATATACCAGAGCGATTTTATCATATTGTTTCCCGGGGAAATCGACGTGACCCCTTATTTCGAAATGCCAGTGATTTTCAAGCTTTTCTTCATATCCTAACGCAACTCTACGAAAAGTACCCCTTTGAAATCGCCTCTTATTGCCTCATGAATAATCATTTCCATTTACAATTGCGATCTAGGGAAGTACCCATCTCAAAGCTAATGGCACTGATCAATAAACGTTATGCCAATTACTATAACACCAAATACCGTTTAACTGGCCATGTCTTTGAAAAACGATTTTATGACAAAAGGATTGACGACAAAGAAGGAATGTTAGAAGTAAGCCGTTATATTCACCTTAACCCAGTCGAGGCGAGAATGGTTAAGTTGGCAGAATACTATCCATGGAGTAGCTATCCATATTATAAGGATAAGCATTCCACAGTACCTTGTTTTATGAATATTCATTATTTACTAGATTATTATGAAGGGACATCGACACAGAAACGGGAAAAGTATTGTAGTAGTGTAAGCTTAAATTGATATAGATTCGTTGTAAAATTAATGTCACATATAGACATGAAGCATGCATGTAAGTGAAGACCATGAAAAGTTTAACAAGTATATCGAAACCTTATTGTTATCTGTAGCTGATATAGTCGGTTATGAACATTATTATTGGGAGCAAGTTCCTGAATCAGAGAAGAAGTACAATGAGTATGATGAGCTTGAGGTTTCTAGAGAAGAAAAAATTAAGCTATTAAAAATCATGGTTGAAAATCTGTAATACGGGACATTATTTTGAGGAGTGAATCATCATGTCTAATGCTTTGACAAGAGAAGAGCTAAATGAGCATCAAGTGTTTTTCATTGAAACAACAAAACAAGAAGTATTTAAGATTGAGAGAAAAGAAAAAGGTTATATGATGACAGATATAACTCCACCAATTTTAGAAAAAGAGATTAGTGACTTTTGTAGTGTGCAGTTGCCGAAAAAAGAAATTCTTGGTCACAGTGACGCCCCGAAATATGTCGAAGATTGATAGAGAATTAGATTGTGTGAATGATAAACTTAAATAGTAGTTGGATATTGGAGGGGGGTGGCGTTTTTCCCTTTCCAATGGCGAACCGATAATAAATTCTTGCTGCACAGTGAGGCACTGAAAAATCTTGTTTCACAGGAAGTTCTACGAGAGAATTTGTGTGAAATTG
>NZ_JBQKKM010000074.1:0-15854 GCF_052116745.1 Niallia sp. Sow4_A1
CCAAACGATATATGGAAAATGGGAAAAGACCACGGAAAAATCAAAGAAAGAGCATCGACCGAAAAGAAAAATACCCACAAAATTAGTAACAGAAACCGTGCGTCAGAACATACCATACTTAAATCAGGCGATTGGAAAACCCATTCACTTTGCCTTACAGGGATTAAAAGGTTTTTAAAAAAGAAAAAAAGAAATTTTGATGAAAGAATACATTTAGAAAGCGGATACAAAATTAGAAGTTTTACTTTATAAAAAGGGAGCTAAAAAAACTCCCACAAAAACTTGACTCAATCTCATTAACATAAGAAATTTACACAAGAAGTTTATTAATGAATGTAAAGTTTTGGGGATTAAAATGAATGAATATCCTTTTAACACGAGTTCATTGGCAATAAAGTCCCTTGAACGGTATGTAAAATCATTGTCTAAAACGTATTTTGTTGAAGTAGCAAATAGGAATGGTGAACAAGCAGCTATGGTTGCCAAAAACACCGGCATCGGTAACAAAAACAATCCGATGATTATCAGACCGCTAGAACGAGTGGAATTTGACGGTCATAGAATAGATACTTCAATAGCAATAATTTTTAATACCCCAGAGGGTGATGAGATTATCGAAGTAATGAATCGGATATGGATTCTTTCCATTGTTGATGTAGCTACGAGAGCAATACTAGGATATCATCTCTGTCTAAATAAAGAATATTCTGCACATGATGTTCTAATGTGTATTAGGAATGCTATTTTTCCGTGGAAAAGGAAATCGCTTACTATTGAAGGATTAAACTATTCGGAAAGAGCAAACTTTCCTTCAAATTTAATTCCAGAAGCTAGTTTTGGTTTATGGGACGAGTTTTGCTACGACAATGCAAAAGCTAATATTGCAAAGAATGTAAAAGAAAAACTTGTTGACTTAATTGGTTGTTCTATTAATTTGGGACCTGTAGCAATTCCGGTTAGAAGGCCTATTATCGAACGTTTTTTTCGGACATTAGAGCAAAATGGGTTTCATAGGTTACCTTCTACAACTGGAAGTAACCCAAAAGACCCAAAAAGGAATAATTCAGAAGAAAATGCTATTAAATATAGAATTACTGCACAACACCTTGAAGAACTTACGGATGTATTAATTGCTGAATACAATGATAGTCCACATGAAGGAAATAGTAATCTTAGCCCATTAGAAGTTTTTGAACAAAGAGTAGCGAGAGGAATGACAATACTTCAGTTACCTGAAGAAAAACGTAATGAAATAGCCTTTTTTTCATTAACAGTTACAAGAAGAGTTAATGGTAGTGAAAAGAATGGAAGAAGACCATTTGTTAATTATGAAGGGGTAAGATATACGAACGATGTATTAAACCGTTCGCCACATTTAGTTAATAAAACACTTAAACTGCTAGTCAACACGGATGATTTAAGGATTGTAAAAGCATTTCTAGATGATGGTAGTGAATTAGGTAATTTAAGTGCTACTGGAAAATGGGGAATAACCCCTCATGACCTTAGAACTAGAAAAGCTATAAATAAACTAAAAAATAATAAGTTAATACATTTCACTCAATATGATGATCCAATTCAAGTTTACCAAGACTACTTAGAAAAAGAAGCACGAAAAAATAAAACAAACAGAAACAAATTAGCTTCCCTAAAAAAAGAACAAAAGAGTAAAGAAGAACGATACCAAATAGCAAAGTATAATGAAGACAAAGGGACCATTATTAACGGAAATTTTGAAAACCTTTCCGATCTATCTAATGTTAGGAAGCATAAGGAACCTGAAGCAGGGGATAAACAAACTGATAAGCGAATCTTAAAAAGAACGATAATTTTTTAATTGGAGGTCCTAAAAATGTCAGAAACAGTGGAATCCAATCAATCTAATAAAATATTAATTAGACCTTATATTCCAAAAGGAACTCATCCCATTGAGACGGGTAAATATTTGATTTCAACAAATGAGATCGATAGAATGTATCAAACTGTCATTCAATGGGTCGAAAACAGAACTCCGGGTGCGATCATATATGGTCGTCCCAGATTAGGAAAAACAAGAGCTATTTCATATTTAATTAATTGTTTGCCACAAGACTTTGGTGAAAATACACCAATTTTTCATATTCGTTGTCGTAAATACAAAAATCCCAATGAAAATTTCTTTTTTGAAGATTTATTAAATGCTGTGGGACATTCAATTATCATAAGTGGAAAATCCAATATGAAGAGAACAAGGCTATTAAGATTTCTAGTAGAACGTGCTGACTTCTCAGGTAATAATAAGATTGTTTTTTTTATAGATGATGCACAAAGACTTGTAGAAATTCATTATGATTGGTTAATGGATCTATATAATGATTTGGATCATTATGGCATAACTTTAACTACTATTCTAGTAGGACAAAAAGAATTGGTTCATCAACGATCTGCGTTTATCAGTGGAGATAAATTTCAAATAGTGGGTCGCTTTATGAGCCATGAATATCAATTTAAGGGAATTGAAAATTTAAATAATTTAAGGATTTGTTTAACAGGATATGACGATTATTGTGAATACCCTACAAATAGTAACTGGTCATTCACTAAATACTTTTTTTCTGAATCTTTTACAAGAGGATATAGGTTGCATCATTCAGCCGAAGAATAATTTCAGGTTTTTGTAAATTTAAGAAGAGAATTCGGATTACCTCAGAAAGTAGAAATTCCAATGCAATATGTTACATTAACTGTAGAATATGCTTTAAAACGATTTGGAAATAATGGTTTAGATTTACCGGCTATAAAAAAACTCATTGGGAAGAAGCAATTAATAATTCTGGGTACATCCAATCAGAATTGTATCAAATAAGTTAATATAATATACATTACTTAGATAAAGGTGGTTGAAAGTTATGACCTTTCAATTTACTTGGTCTACCGAATGGATTCAAGACTACGAATCATCTTGGGGAATATTAGAAAAATTTATGTGGGCAAATGCTATTGACGGAAATACTATTTTAGCCTTAATCGGCAATAAAAATGTTAGGCAATTAAAAAACATTTCAAATGCTGGCAGCCGCCACCGTAATCTAGTTTATTTTTTCAGCATTGATTCGGAATTGAGTCAAAAGATTATTGGAATAGATCTAAAAGAGTACCATGACAATTTAGCAGATAAACTAATCCATATAATTCCCAATATTAAGTTTGAAATTAATTATTTTCACTCTAACTTGTCATATTGCCCTATTTGTTTAAGTAAAGGATATCATAGTATTCTACACCAACTGAAAATTTTTGATCACTGTGCTTTTCATCCAGAACAAGAGTTAATTGTTAGGTGCGTAAAATGTGATAAATTAATGCCAGAATATCTTATTAATAAAGGCAACAAAGAGGCTTTTCGTTGCACCTGTGGTTACGATTTTCTTGATTCAGAAAATATACGGTCAATATTTTTATCATGGAAAAAACAACCTAGAATTCAAAACCAAATCATAAATTCATGGTTAAATTTACCTCGTGAAAAAGTTCATCAATATCATTTAATTTACCCCTTTGATAATTACAACAAATACTTTGTTATTAATGATACTGATTACTTGACAATGATGCCCCAATTATTGATTAGAGCTTTTAATGATAACCCTGCTCTGAGTGAGAAAATTATTAAAATTTCTTCTAATAAGGGAATCTTGAAAATTAAAAATGATTATAGGTTGTTAAAGGAAAATTATTTAACTGCTTTTCCACGTCAATTTTCACGCTTTAGATTCAACGAAAAACATAAAATTGATAGTTTCTTCTTTGAAGTCTACAAACAAACTAGGATTATTTATAAAGCAGTAAGTAGATATATATTACGTAATATTATCAAGGACCACAAGAAATGCGTTGAGATTTTCAATAAAGCCCAACAAAATGGTGATGTTTGTCCCCATGCATTATCATTTACTTGGTGGAAAATGGAGTGTGAAGGAATAGATTCATTTTGGAAAATAGAAAATCAAACAAAAATTCGAGAAACATATGATTTTGAATGCATAAGAGAACGGTTTAGTTCATTTATTCGTGGATCATTTATGACACACCTAGAAGAAGTATTAAATCCTATCAGTAGAGAGGAAGAGCTTGATTTCTTAAATTATAATGTTAGCAGAATAAATTATATTTTAAATAAAATCGTTACACATTTATTAATTGAGCGTTATATAAAATGGTTAGAGGTCGTACAAAACCCAGAAAAATTTAAACAACTCCATCCTGATGATACTATTCCTATGTACCTTGCAAAAATCCCGCAAAATTCAAATGAAGAAATAGTTTTCTATTTTCCTAATGGACGAATTAATTACATGAAGAATCTCATAAAAGACATCAGTGAACAAGTAAATTGTCCAATAAGTAAATCTAAGAGGTATCCGCCTTATAAATCTCCAATTCGAATAGCAATGGACAAAATGAAATAAAACAAAGCAGAGTATTTAAATTGAATAGCGTAAGCCTGAACTATAAAAAAGAACACCTTTTCGGTCTACATCACAAAAGCCATATACCACGATTTTTTAAATCGAATATATGGCTTTTATTAATCTTTTTAAACCACAGGATATGCCTGTGTGCAAATGAAACTTGTAGAGTTGTATCAGAAAAAAACTCCAATCGTTATAATAGAAGATGGCCGTCAAACCAACTTCAAATAACGAAAGGAGTCCTGCTCATGTCGAGCGACAATAGTTTATCACATACAAGATGGAATTGTAAGTATCATATCGTATTTATTCCCAAATACAGAAGGAAAGTAGTGTATGGGAAATGAAGAAAAGATATAGGTGCTATTTTGAGAAAACTATGTGAAATGAAAGATGTAGAAATAATGGAAGCACATGCAATGCCAGATCATATTCACATGCTGGTAAAAATACCACCGAAAATGTCTGTTTCGTATTTCATGGGATATTTAAAAGGTAAAAGTTCCTTGATGATCCATGATAGACACGCAAATTTAAAATATAATCATGGAAACCGAACGTATTGGGCGAAAGGATATTACGTAAGTACGGTGGGACTAAACGAAAAAACAATTGCAAAGTATATTATTCGAGAGCAAGAAGCAGAAGACCGTTTGCGAGATAATATGAGCAAATGAGAATACGTCGATCCATTTAAAGAAAAGTAGGGAGAGTAAACGGTTGGCGGTCACTTTAGGGGCTTCGTTGGTAAAGTGCCCTTATAGGGCGAAATTAAAACCGCCGGTTCTACCGGCGGATACTTACTTATTTTAATTACTACATTCTGCCTGAATCATTTTTGACCAGGGCAAGTATTGATCTAAGATTTCATGGCTTGTGATGCTTAAACAAATGGCGTTAGCTTTTGCTCCAGCTTCACTGACAGAAAAAAGCCAGTTTTTTTCTGATGAGGAACTTAAAAGGATTTTTGCATTATCCGATAATATTACCCTTACAAAGAGCCAACCGAATCCCTACATCCAGCTTGAGTTTCCAATGATGCTCCGAATCATGTATGGCTGCTGTTTGCGCGTAGGGGAAACTCTAGCTTTGAAGATGAAGGATATGGATCTCGATGGTGGAATCCTCATTCTAAAACAGACAAAAGGAGACAAGCAACGGCTAGTACCTATGCATGAGACTTTGACATCAATCTTGATTAGATACTGTTTAGTAATGGGGTTGATAGGAAAAGCCGAAGCATTACTGTTCCCCAGCGCAATACAGGAAGTACCACTTTCTGTAAAAGCTGCTCGTAATAAACTCAATACCATACTGAAATATGCCGGCATATCATTGAAAGGTATGGGAAAACGGGAACGTGGACCATGCCTTCACTGCCTGATGCATGTGTTTGCCTTTAAATACTTTGCAGAAGCTGAAAAGTCAGGGCGTTCGATTGACGCATCGGTTCCCTATTTATCTATATATCTGGGACATGACAGCCTTAAAGAAACGGAGAGTTATCTGAAATTCAGCAGCGAATTCTATCCTGAAGCTATGGAACTGTTTGAAGATTACACACTGCAGGTTTTCCCGGAGGTGTCTTATGACGAATAAAGCATCAGAATTCCCGATTTTCTGAACTGAAGACTGAAACTTTTGTCAAAAACATCAAAAGATTATCTAAGAAAAAAGAGAAGAAATGTTTTATGTTAAGACATACAGTAATTCTTCTCGGATAATGCGCCCAACAATTTGCGAAGGTAACGCCTTCCAACTTATCATAGCAGAATAACCATCA
The DNA here is from genome assembly GCF_052116745.1 of Niallia sp. Sow4_A1. Classification (NCBI taxonomy): domain Bacteria; kingdom Bacillati; phylum Bacillota; class Bacilli; order Caryophanales; family Bacillaceae; genus Niallia; species Niallia sp. Sow4_A1. Next base: position 6,235 of record NZ_JBQKKM010000074.1, read on the forward strand.
CAAACAATCATTCCGGAATATCCTTTAATGAAACTTTCAAGGACAGATCGAGCACGTGATACTGAGCTTTGAAAGAGAGTCATGGTTGGACCTTGGCTTGGCACACTTCGATACACCCAATTATAGGGATTGGTTTGACCAGATTTCCCATCGGATCGGTTGAACCTTCTTTTAAAAAGTAAAACTCACCCTCGTTCAACGTTTCGTCAATCACTCTTATATTGATGAATCCTTCAAATCCCTTGCTTTCCATCACCTCAAGAGGGTTATCCTTTTTGTGTATATTTTTGATCTAAACGACAGTACCTTTGTATTCTATTTTAATTTTCCTTTATCGTGAAGCTGATTTAAGGTATCGTCATTGTCTCTTTTTTATGCAATTATGTGATTACATAGAAATTTCAATATATTGTAACAAATACCAAACAGACATATGTGGAAAAAGTTGTATTATAGTATTGAAGAATAAATTAATATATTCCGCTTACTTTGATGGTATCCATGCAAATGGTTATCAAATAAAAAACTATTAATAATAAGAATGGGGGTGAGAATATGAGTGAGGAAAAATATACTCTTGAAGACATTTTATCCGAAATTAAAACACAAAATGAATTGGCTAATGAAGATGAAGAATTAAAATTAGAACTATATTACCCAGGAACTGATATTTGTTAATTTTTTTCGGCTACAATTTTATTTTACCGCCACAATTGTGGCGGTAATTTTACAAAAAAATAATAGGTGAGGAAACTGTTCATGAACTCATATAAAAAAACCTTGTTATTATTTGGAACATATAGTGTGCTTACTTCTGTTTTATTCATCGATGCGATTTTTGCTCTTTTTGTTTTTAATCACGGTTTATCTATAACACAACTAATGCTAATAGGAACTGTCTCTGGTATAACCGTTATACTTATGGAAATTCCAGCAGGAATTATTAGTGATAAATACTCTAGAAAAGTGTCATTAATTATAAGTGTATTGTTAAGACTTATTAGTATTGTCTTTTATATCTTTGGTTCATTTTATGTGGGGTCAGTACTAATGGCATTAGGAGTAGTGTTTTTATCTGGAACGGATTCAGCATATTTATATGACATGATGAAAAAGTATAAACATGAAAATGAGTTTCAAGAAATTGACGGGAGAATTCGAGGCTATACATTTTATTATATGGGTTTTGCTGCGATTATTTCTGGCATCCTATATGGGGTAAATATTTATTTACCTTTTATTATGACTATTGGGACTTTTCTGTGTGCATTGATTATTTCAATAAATTTAGAGGACGAAGTGAGATATTCCCAAAATAATAGAAAAAAAGGGCATTTTGAAATAATTAAAACAAGTACACTTATTATTTTCAAAACAAATAAAGTATTGAATGCCACATTATCATTGGTATTAATTATGTCAGTTATACAGATAGTTAAAGCTTATGATCAGCCATTTATGTATGAAATACAAATAAGTAGTACTGAATTTGGTTTTATATTTTTTATATTGAATATCACTGCAGGGTTTTTCTCGAAAAGGAGTAAACAAATTTCATTAAAGCTTAAAGATTATACTAATCTGGTTTTGATTCTTGGGTTTAGTATACTAACTTTTATGCTCTATATCCTTGATAACTTTTGGGGGCTAATTATATTAGTAGCTTTAAGTGTGGTGCGAGGAATAGCAAGTCCGTATTTTTACACCAAATTAAATGATAATATTCCATCGGAAAACAGAGCGACAATCTTATCATGTGCAAGTTTACTCATTAGTTTATTCGTTGCTTTAATATCACCTTTAACAGGATTAATTGCTGATAACTTTGGATTGAAGTTTACTTATCTATCAATTTCCTGCCTAATTATCGTCTTTTCTACTATTTTATTTTTGAAAAATAAATTTAATATAAAGAAAAATGAGATTGTGAGGGATACATATGAAAATTAATTTAAACCCAGAGGTAAAAAAACTTAAACCTGAGGTTACTCAATGCAAAGTTATGCAAAAAGGAAAAAAAATAAATGGAGACAAAAAAGCATTAAAGAAAAAAGATGCGGAAAAATAAATTTGCAACAAAGTGGTTCCACTATTTTTTTTTACTCTATTTTCAAAATCAAGTGGAAAAATTCCAATTTTTAAATTATTTTATTTTGGAGTTGATTATTGTTGAAATACAAAATATTAAATAAGGATGAGTATCTAATTGAAATAGGCAAGTTACTTTACGTTGTTAATCAGGAAGGTTTTACAATATTAAATGCTATTGATAAATTTAAAAATAAAACTGAAGTTATCTCTTTCCTAGCAAAAGAGTATAATCTATCGCCGACTCATGTATCTGAGGTTCTTGATAATTTTTTAAATAAATTTAATGATACAGAGGAATACGATACGAGCCATTTGTGTTTGAGTGCTCCTTTATTAATCCAATGGAAAGTCACGAATAAGTGTAATTTAAGATGCAAGCATTGCTATGTTGAAGCTGGAATGACCAATAATGAAATATCAAAAAGTGAGAAAGATATTATTTTTAATAGGATTTTAGCAGCAAAACCCTTTTCAGTGCTCTTTACTGGTGGTGAGTGTTTCGAAGAGCCTTCAACTATAGAATACATGAGGAGGGCCTATCATGAGGGAATTGATATTAGAGTGTTCACTAATGGGACAAATCTAGAATACTTTTTCGATGATCTAATAGAAATGTCTGATAGATTAACAATTAATGTATCTTTAGACGGAATGGAAAGTGAGCATGATTTCATAAGGGGGAAAGGTAATTTTAATAAAACTATTAATAATATTTCTGGGTTAATAGAACGGAATATCCAACCTTCAATAAATATTGTTATAAACAAAATAAACTATAAAAGCATAATAGATTTATTAGAATTATTAAAATCTATAAAAGTAAAAAATGTACAAGTATCTCACTTGACGATTTTTGGTAATGCAATTTCTAATAAAAGAAAATTAGCTATGGATGAAAAAATGTATTCTGAGTTTAATTTTTATTTGGAATCGTATTTATCCAAAAATTTAAAAGGTTTAAATGTTACATATAAGAGTTTTAATCACGAGGAAGATGCTATTGAAACTAATGATGGTGAAACTTATGAAGATACATGGACATGTTGTGCGGGTATTTCTCGGATTACAGTAGACCATTTGGGGGATGTCTATCCTTGTCCTTTTTTAAAAAATGAATACAAGCTAGGAAACATTATTAATAATGATTTACATTTTTTATGGCAGGATCCGAATAGAATCAAGTTTATTGAGAATTTGAAAAAGAATTCGAAGAATGGAAAATGTTTATATTTTTAGCTTAACTAAACAGACTATCTAATAATTTAGGTTTAAAGAGGTGAAATTAGGTGGGGAATTATTTGGGACCTTGGGATTTAGATAGTGTATTAAAGGATTGGGTGAAACAAAAACATGAACATTTATTTCATACCGATTTTTACTATATGCCAGAAAATCCTATGGAAGATCCATTGATTAAAGAACTAGCAATATATTTAGACATACCACAAGAGTATATTTTTACTTGTTCTGGTATAAGCCAGGCTATTCACTCTATATCAAATTTTAAAACATGGGAAAGAATCGTTATAACTACTCCTGAATTTGGTTTATATTCGCTCGTAGCTAGTGAGACTGGAAAAGAGGTTATTACCATTCAGGTTGATACTTTTGATTGTTTAATTGATTTTTATAAAAAGAATGATAGTCGAAAAAATGATATTTTATGTTTCTCATCTCCAAGGTGGTTTGATGGGATTAGAATTACTAAAGACCAATTAACTACTTTACTCACTAATTTCCATGGCTTCTTATTTATTGATGAGGCATATATTGATTATAGCAATACAGAAGACTGGACGTTAGACTTTTGTTTAAATAATGAACGAATTATCCTAGCCCGTTCTTTCTCTAAAGGCTGGTATTTACCAGGTCTACGGACAGGCTACATTGTCAGTAAATATTTACCATCTACTTTTAGAAAACAGAATATAGTACCACATTCAGTAACAAGTTATTCAATAGAGTTTATTAAACAAATGCTAAACGATAGGGATTTAATGAATCATTTTATTAAAATTAGAAAGAATGTGATAAATTTAAGAGAATATGCGTATTTACACTTATTACAAATTGATGGAGTTAAACCAGTTAATTCAGAGGCTAATTTTTCGTGTGTCCATTTCGACCCTGAAAAATTTAATAACGAAAGACTAGCGGGTGTAACCATAGAAGGTGTAAAAGTATTAAATTTGCCAGAAGTTATTTTAAAATATGCAATTTGGGAAAAAGATGATATTGATAATATGCTTAAACACATTAAGGATTGTAGGATATGAAAATACGTTTATATACGTTACCTTTAGTTTCGTTAGCATACCCTAATTTAAGCGTACCAACCTTATTAGGATACTTAAAAGATAGATTTCAAATTGATCAGAAGGATTTATCAATAAGTATAACAAACTTATTGACTCATGAAAATTTACTGGCTGAATATACAAACCTTAGGGAAAATATTACCAATATAGAGAAGGAATATTTGGATAGTATCCTAAACATTGAAAATTCCTTAAATATCATAAGAAATAAAGACTTATTTAATTTCCCTGACTATATAAAAGCAACAAAAACTATTAATGATTGTTTAGAATTATTATCATATAAATTTGGATGTAGTTGGAACTTAACAAAATTTTCCTTTTTAAGAAAACCAAACAGTGTGAATGAACTATTAAAATTCGTTGACGAACTAAGTTTATTTGATACGATTTTTGATGATGAAGTAAAATTATTAAATAATGATAAAAGAGACATAATTGGACTCTCAGTTTCCTATGCAGAACAGTTACCCTTTGCACTACGATTTAGTCAAAAGTTAAAAGAAAAATTCCCTAATGTAAAAGTTATTTTTGGAGGAAGTTATATTACCCATGCAGCAGCAAATATAAAATCAATTATGGATGACAGTGAACTAATTGATGTAGCGGTGTTATTTAATGGAGAGTTAGTTTTAGAGCAGATAATTAATTCTTATAAGAATTTTGGAAAGGTAACTTCTGATATACCAAATGTTTTTTACAGAGATAAGGGAAGGGTTAAAAATAATTTTTTTAAAAAAAATCATGGTTGTGTGAATGATATAATCCCATCATATGACGGGATTAATCTAGATAAATATTTAAGTCCTGAAAGAGTATTACCAGTAATGTTATCTTCAGGATGTAAGCACGGTAAATGTTCCTTTTGTTCACATCATTATAACCACGGAAAATTTAATGGTTTTAAAAAAAACCAAACAATTATTGATGAGTTTAAATGTATTACTCAAAAATATAAAACGAAAAATATTTATTTCGTAGATGCATATTTAACCATAGAAAAACTTATGGAAGTTGCTAGTTTAATTAAATTTAATGATATTAAAATTAAATGGATGACTGAGACTAGAATAGATCCATTATTATCAGAGAAGGAAATTGTTAGCGAAATTAAAAAATCGGGCTGTGTCTTACTCTCATTTGGTATAGAATCATACAATAGGTCAACTTTGAAATCTATGTACAAGGAAATTAATGTAGATTGTATTCCACAGGTAATGGACACATTGGCAAATCATAATATTACAACATGTATAACATTAATTACTGGTTATCCTGGTGAAACAATTAAACAAATGGAACATTCTCTTAATCAAGCATTTTCTAATGAAGATATTGATTTAGTCGGAGTTTCAGCTTTTGGTTTAATGGAAAACTCCCCTATGCATCTATTACCCCAAAAATGGGGTTTATCTCATTTGAAAAAGAAAGATTTCCTCAGTTTAGAATATAACTTTAAATTCAAAGATGTTGAATATAATCAGAGTAATATATTTAACTTAATCAATAGTATAACAAAGGAAAACAATCTTCAAATATTTAGAGATGTTCAAAGAATTATTCAAAACAGGGTTCATTTCTTCTTTATTACAAAAAAACAATTACAAGAAATTAAGAGAATTAGCAAGGGAATGATAAGTAGGTGAATATTCTATTAATTAATATGCCGTTTGCAAGTATTATAAGGCCACCACTTGGATTAGAAATATTAAAAAATATTGCCGTAGAGAAAGGTCACAATTGTGATGTTATAAATTTGAATATTAGTTTTGCAAAAATGATGGGATTAGAATTTTACGAACTTGTGGCAGGATACGATTCAACTGATCTAATTGGAGAATGGATTTTTTCACAACATGTTTTTGATAAAAGTACCGAAGATGAGACAAACGAGTTTGTTGAGTATATTACAGCTAAGTCTAGAACAATGATACATTCTTGGCGTGAAAAAGAGAAACTATTAAGTTTAATAAATGCAGGAAGAAAGACTTCGGATGAGTTTTTAAAAAACATTATACAGAATATTGATTTTTCTAAATATCAGATTGTGGGTTTTACGAATAGTTTTCAGCAAACGATGGCTTCCATAGCCCTAATAAAGCAAATAAAAAAGATATATCCTAATCAATTGATAATAATGGGTGGAGCGAATTGTTTTGGTGAAATGGGTGTGGAACTAATAAATACCTTTAAGGATATCGATGGTGTATGCATTGGTGAAGGTGAAGGTGCTTTTATAAATTTATTAGATAATTTCAGTGTTTTCAGTGAATCACCAAGTGAAAATATTATTGTAGGATTCGCAACCAAAAAAGGATATAAGTATATTGATATTGATAATAGCTATAATTTAAATAATAATAGTATTCCAAACTTTGGTAGTTATTTCAAGGAATTATTTCAAAGTTTCCCAGAAAAGCAAAAGGAAACAGTGATATTATATGAAGGTTCAAGAGGGTGCTGGTGGGGAGAAAAACATCAATGTGTCTTTTGTGGCCTAAATGCAAATGCTATTGAATATAAAGGTAAATTACAGAAAAAAATTTACAATGAAATGAAAACATTAATTGAAAGTTATGGTGAACACACAAACACACTATTTTTCACAGATAATATAATGAGCATGGAATACTTTGAATATATCTTACCAAAATTAAAACAAGACAAGATTAAAATTGATATGTTTATGGAAGTAAAGAGTAACTTAAATGAACAACAAGTTTGTGTTTTAAAAGAAGCTGGTGTAACTAAGATACAGCCAGGAATAGAAAGTTTAGCCACTAATAGTTTGAAGTTAATGAACAAAGGAGTAGATCTATTACAAAACCTTAGACTATTACGGTTATGTAAAGAATATGGTATTATACCTTTTTGGAACATTATTTTTGGATTTAGTGGGGAAAGTTCAGAAGAAATACAGGGTCAGATAGATATTATGAAAAAAATAAATCATTTACAGCCTCCTGTGGCAATCTCTAAAATTAGGTTGGATAGGTTCAGTCCCTACTTTAATGAACAGAAAAAATATAATATTCGAATAAACGGACCGATTAAGAGCTATAAATATATTTATCGGGATAAGGGAATAAATATCAATAAACTAGCTTATTATTTTGATTATAATAATGATGCTGTATTTGAAAATAAAATTCTTAATGAATTTGTGTCTCAATTTGAAAATTGGAAAGATAATTTCAATCAAACGGACTTATTTATGTATCAAAGGAACATGGATAAATTTGTCTGTAGAATTGGGGAATCAAACAGTATTTATAAATTGAATGAAATACAAGGGAAAATTCTTGTATATGCAAGAAATATAACCTCAATTAAAAAAATTATTGAAAATGTCATAAAGGATGTTGATTGTAATGAAGAGGATATTCTTTCTAATATTCAAGAGTTAGAGAAACTTGGATTTATAATTATGGAGAGGAATAAACTTTTGACAATAGTTTTACAATTCAATCCATATATCCCCAGTGAAAATCTAATACAAAATGCATTAAATGCTACAAGTATTAGTTAGTATAAATCAATCCTCTTGAAAAGGCTAATAATAAAAAACCATAAAGAGAAAAGTTTGTACAAAGATTCTTGTCTTTTTTTGTACAAGCTTTTTTGTCCTAAACTTTCTCAAAGGGTTCAAAGGGTATTGTACAAACTATCTTGTCGTTTTTGTCCAGAGATTTATGTCGGTGAACATTGTTTGAGCCAAGTGGTAACCTCGTTAGATTAACGAATGATATAATTAGAGATATGTAGACAGGATATTTGTTAAGTATCTGCATCTATTGGCAGGTGCTTATTTCTTTAAAGAGCGGAAAATCTTTCCCACTCTATTAAAAGGCAGACATCTAATAAATCATTTACTAATAAGCAAAGGAGTAATAGGTGTTTACATGAAAAAAATATATATTGTTTTAGCAACCTTAACAATTGAAACAGTGCTAATTTGGTTTGCATCCTATTTACTGCAATGGAAATTTGTCGACACCATCTTTTTAGGTAGTCTATTGCTTTTTGGAATAGTTTATCTCATCCGCTTATACATTCATCAAACAAACACAGTATTTAACGCAAATATAGCAGGCTGGACATGGGAGGAAGCTGGAATTGGTCCGTTTCGTTTTCGTGTGTCACCAATTATTATTGGACTTATTCTCTATATAATAATTAGTTTTTTTGTCACGTTGATAACCTATTATTCTTATTTTTTATAGCAAATATAAAGTAAAGGAAGGGTAGATCATGACTTCTTTAGAGCATGAAAGATAAAACCGTTATTGCAGAGGTCCTCCACTAATTTTTTAGATGAATAAGAAAAATAGAGGAGGAATGGAGCGTGAAAGAGATTAATTTTCACAAATATTTAGAAGAGATAAAGGAGAAGTTTACAGGATGGGATTTTTCTAGTATCCATGACACAGGACGAATCCAAAGCAGCTTGCTTTCTTGGTCTTACGGAAGTAAGGTGGTTGCTGCCATGCAGGATGCTACAACAGTATTAGATATGGGAACCGGTGGAGGAGAATTTCTGTCTTTATTAAATGGCTATTTTCCACCAACAATTTATGCTACAGAAGGATATAAACCGAATGTATCAATTGCCAAAAAGAAGTTAGAACCATTAGGTGTAAGCGTATATGAAGTGGTCGATGATGAACAATTGCCATTTTCCGACCAACATTTTGATTTGATTATCAATAGGCACGAATCTTACTCGGTAAAAGAGCTAAAGAGAATAGTGAAGCCAAATGGAATCTTTCTTACTCAGCAAGTCGGAGGTTGGGATTGTAAGGAAATAAATGAATGGTTTGGAACTTCGGTTAATCCGGAATTTAAAGAGTGGAAGCTTCTATCTGCACTCGAAATGTTCCCAGTGGACGAATGGGAAATCGTTGAGCAAAAGGAGGATTTTCCAATCCAGCGTTTCTATGACTTGGGTGCATTGATTTATTATTTAAAAGCGATTCCTTGGCAAGTTCCTGATTTCAGCATTAAGAAGTACGAGGATGCCCTGTATCGTCTGTATCTGCACATCGGAAAAGTAGGTTATTTTGATGTAACCCAATCAAGATTTTTTCTTAAAGTGAAATGTCACTAGTGTTGCATAAATATTGTCGCAATTTTCAGTCTGATTATCCTCCTTGTTTAGAGCCAAAAAGGTAAATACCTATTCAAAGGTGGCTCCATCCATTTGGTTTTTTT
>NZ_JBQKKM010000075.1:0-14862 GCF_052116745.1 Niallia sp. Sow4_A1
GGCGATAGCGAGAAGGTCACACCCGTTCCCATACCGAACACGGAAGTTAAGCTTCTCAGCGCCGATGGTAGTTGGGGGTTCTCCCCCTGTGAGAGTAGGACGTCGCCAGGCCACTAAAAGACCTAAAAGCTTTATTGCTTTTAGGTCTTTTTTTACGTAAATAAAATACTAAATCAGAACAGATGCGCTAACTAGTGATGAGTAATAGATTATATCTTTGTGACTTTAGACAATATATTAAATTGGGGACATAGCTACTTCATTTCGCTAATTCATCCTATTACTTCGTACTTAAACATCAAATAATGGAGTTAACAATTATATATCTCCTTACTAAAATAAATGAAGAAATCAGCCACAATATTAGTGAGTTTTTTCAAAAAAAAACCGACTTTCTTCTATTATATATATTTTCAGATTTATCTGTCTTTTATTGAAGAATATAAAATTGTTTACTTCTTTCTTATTAGGTAATTATAAGTATAATATAGGAATAGTAAATACATATGGGAGTGAGCAAATACATGCTTGAAAATAGTGTTACGATGGTATTGATTATTCTCATAATCAATATTGTCTACGTTTCTTTTTTTACGATACGAATGATTTTAACTTTAAAGGGCCAACGTTATTTAGCTGCATTTATCAGCATGATAGAGGTAGTCATTTATGTTATAGGTTTAGGGTTGGTTTTGGATAATTTGGATCAAATTCAGAACTTAGTTGCCTATGCTATCGGATATGGTATAGGAGTAATTGTTGGAATGAAAATTGAGGAGAAGCTAGCTTTAGGATATATAACAGTTAATGTTATAACAAAGGAATATGATAGAGATTTGCCTAATTCTTTAAGAACTAAAGGATATGGTGTAACAACTTGGGCTGCACAGGGGCTAGAAGGCGATCGTATGTCTTTGCAAATATTGACTCCTCGAAAATATGAATTAAAATTATATCAGACAATTAAAGAGTTGGACCCAAAAGCATTTATAATTGCATATGAGCCAAAAGCGATTTATGGTGGATTCTGGGTGAAAAGTGTTAAGAAAGGAAAATTGTTTAATGAGTAAGAAAAAAAGATTTGAAGTACAAATAAATGAGACGATTAATGATTGTCTAGAAAGAATGAAGAAGGAAGGTTATACGCCAATAAAACGGATGGAAAAGCCGGTTTTTAAGGAAATAAAGGTGAATGGTCAAATGTCTTATGAGCCAGTATCACAACAAATTATCTTTGAAGCAATACAGCTAGAAGGTTAAATCACGAACAATAAAATCATATTTATATTAATTGTTCGACATTTACTGTTGACAATATATAAATATGCTTGTTAAGATGGTATAGTGTTAATTAAAAAAGACGGAAATAAAATAAATTAAATAGCCCTCATATAATAATGGGAATATGGCCCATAAGTTTCTACCCGGTAACCGTAAAATACTGGACTATGAGGGAAAGTGAATGAAAACGAGCTGAAAAAAGTAGAGTATACTTTATTCAGGTTTATTTAAGCTCTGGACAGATACTTTCTCTCTTTTAGTGTAGAAAAGTGTTCTGGCTAGGGCTTTTTAAATGGAATCAGGAGGGAGAACATGACCGCATCTGTTGGTGTTATCATGGGGAGTAAATCAGATTGGGAAACAATGAAGCATGCGTGTGGAATATTAGATCAACTGGAAGTAGATTACGAGAAAAAAGTGGTCTCTGCTCATCGTACTCCTGACTTAATGTTTGAATATGCCGAAAGCGCGAGAGATAGAGGAATGAAAGTAATTATTGCCGGAGCAGGTGGAGCGGCACATCTTCCAGGCATGATTGCGGCTAAGACAACTTTGCCTGTTATAGGAGTTCCTGTTCAATCAAGAGCTTTAAATGGACTGGATTCTCTATTATCAATTGTACAAATGCCTGGTGGAGTGCCAGTTGCTACTGTAGCAATTGGTAAAGCTGGTGCGACGAATGCAGGACTTCTTGCAGCCCAAATACTAGGTGCTACAGACTTAGAATTAGCAGAAAGACTTTTTTCCATGAGAGAAAGAACAAAAAAAGAAGTAATGGAAAGTAGTGATGAGCTTGTCTAATAAAGTAATACTGCCAGGTCAAACAATTGGTATTATAGGTGGCGGTCAGTTAGGACGAATGATGGCAATCGCTGCAAAAGCACAAGGGTTTAGAATTGCAGTATTAGATCCAACCGAAGATTCTCCTTGTGGGCAAGTAGCTGATTATAAAATTATCGATGCCTATGATAGTTTATCAGCTATAAAAAAATTAGCAGAAGTAAGTGATGTAATAACTTATGAATTTGAAAATATAGATGCAGCTTGTCTAGATTGGTTAACCAATAATGCTAACGTTCCACAAGGTTCTGCTGTTCTTGAAATTACACAGGATCGAGTAAAGGAAAAAAAAGCAATAGAGCAAGCTGGAGTTAAGATAGCTCCATATGTAGTTGTTGAAAAAACAAGTGATATTTATAGTGGTTTAGCACAATTAGGCTATCCAGCTGTTTTAAAAACAGCCCGTGGAGGTTATGATGGAAAAGGCCAATATGTTATTAAAGAAAGCAGTCAAATAACAGAAGCGGAAAAGCTTTTAAACAATGGAGTTTGTGTATTAGAAAAATGGATTCCTTTTAATAAGGAAATATCGGTTATTATCACTAGAAGTGGAAAGGGAGAGGCTACTGTTTTTCCAGTTAGTGAAAATATCCATCTTAATAATATTTTGCATGAATCAATCGTTCCGGCTCGAATTAGCGACGTGGCAAAAGACTTAGCGATTGAAAAAGCAAGTAAGCTTGCTGAGAATCTACATTTAGTAGGAACACTAGCAGTAGAAATGTTCCTGACAGAAGACGAAGAGATTTATATTAATGAGTTGGCTCCTAGACCACATAATTCTGGGCATTATACAATTGAGGCGTGCGAGACTTCACAGTTTGAACAGCATATCCGTGCGGTGTGTAATTGGCCGTTAGCGAGCACTAGACTATTAAGACCTGCTGTCATGGTTAATATTCTCGGTCAACATCAAGGACAGATGATTGATAGGATTCCTGATTTACAGGATTGGAAAATTCATCTTTATGGAAAACTGGAACCAAAGGAAAATAGGAAAATGGGGCATGCAACCTTACTTCGCTCATCTGTTGAAATAGCATTAGATGAAATCGAGAATACAAACGTATGGAATGTGCAGACAGAAAAAATCGGAGGATAAACAATGATCGATCGTTACACAAGACCAGAAATGGGAAACATTTGGACAGAGGAAAATCGCTTTAAAGCATGGTTAGAAGTAGAAATTTTGGCATGTGAAGCTTGGGTGAAGCTTGGTGAAATCCCAGCAGAAGATGTTAAAAAGATCCGCGAAAATGCTTCGTTTGATATCGAGCGCATTAAAGAAATTGAGCTAGATACAAGACATGATGTTGTAGCATTTACAAGAGCAGTATCTGAAACACTAGGAGAAGAAAGAAAATGGGTACATTATGGTTTAACTTCTACAGATGTTGTTGATACAGCACTTTCATACTTAATTAAACAAGCAAATGAGATTATATTAAAAGATGTAGAGAACTTTATTGAAGTTTTGAAGAATAAAGCACAAGAACATAAATACACCGTTATGATGGGGCGTACACATGGAGTTCATGCTGAACCAACTACTTTTGGCCTAAAGCTTGCCCTATGGTATGAAGAAATGAAACGTAACCTTGAAAGATTTAAAGCAGCAGCTGAAGGAATTGAATATGGCAAGATTTCCGGTGCGGTAGGAACTTATGCTAATATTGATCCCTTTGTGGAGCAATATGTATGTGAAGAATTAGGATTAAAACCAGCACCGATTTCTACGCAAACGTTGCAACGTGATCGTCATGCGGATTATATGTCTACTCTAGCTTTAATCGCTACTTCTATTGAAAAATTCGCAGTGGAAATTCGTGGATTGCAAAAAAGTGAAACAAGAGAGGTAGAAGAATTTTTCGCTAAAGGACAAAAAGGGTCTTCTGCTATGCCGCATAAACGTAACCCAATCGGTTCAGAAAACATGGCAGGTCTTGCACGTGTTATTCGTGGTTATATGCTAACAGCGTATGAAAATGTCCCATTATGGCATGAAAGAGATATTTCCCATTCTTCTGCAGAGCGTATCATTATTCCAGATGCAACGATCGCATTGAATTATATGTTAAACCGTTTCAGCAATATCGTGAAAAACCTAACTGTATTCCCTGATAACATGAAGCGTAATATGGATCGTACGCTTGGTTTAATTTACTCACAACGAGTATTACTTGCGCTAATTGATAAGGGGCTTACAAGAGAAGAAGCGTATGACACTGTACAGCCTAGGGCAATGGAATCTTGGGAAAAGCAAGTACCGTTCCGTCAGCTAGTAGATAGCGATGCAGTAATTTCTTCTAAGTTAACAAAAGAAGAAATTGATGATTGCTTTGATTATCACTTCCATATTAAACATGTTGATACGATTTTTGATCGTCTTGGATTATAAAAAAATAAGAGCTGTCACATAAAATGACAGCTCTACTACAAACAGTTGAAACTGAATATACCGAATTTTAAGCAAGATAGCGCAAGTAAGAATTTTTCGTTTTATCCCTAATTTTTTTGATAAGGAGACTCTTCAAATGGAAAAGAGAGCTTTATTGTATGAAGGAAAAGCAAAAAGAGTGTATAAAACTTCAGATGAGGATATTGTTTGGCTGGAATATAAAGATTCCGCTACTGCCTTTAATGGTGAGAAGAAAGCGACTATAACAGGCAAAGGTCGATTAAACAATGAGATTACTAGTTTACTATTCTTAAAGTTAAAAGACTTTGGTATTCCATCACATTTTGTCGAAAAATTGTCCGAAACGGAACAGCTTGTAAAGAAAGTGGATATTATCCCATTAGAAGTAGTTGTTCGTAATCTAGCAGCGGGAAGTTTTTCAAAAAGATTAGGAATAGAAGAGGGCAATCCGTTATCAAAGCCATTGGTTGAATTTTACTACAAGGATGATGCACTAGGGGATCCAATGATTACGGAAGACCATATCGAAGAATTAAAGCTTGCATCAACAGAGGAAGTTGCATTTTTAAAGAAAAAGGCACTAGAAGTAAACGAAGTATTAAGCAAATTTTTTGGTGAACTGGGAATTAACTTAGTAGATTTCAAATTAGAATTTGGAAAAGACAAAGATGGAAATATTCTTCTTGCTGATGAAATTTCGCCAGATACATGCCGACTTTGGGATAAAGAAACAAATGCGAAATTAGATAAAGATGTATTCCGTCGTGATTTAGGTAATCTAACAGATGCATACGAAAATATTTTAGCGAGACTAGGGGGAAGTCAACATGTTTAAGGTTAAAGTATATATCACATTGAGAGAAAGTGTATTAGATCCACAAGGTAATGCAGTGAAGGGATCTTTGCATTCGTTAAATTATAAAGAAGTAGAAGATGTACGTATCGGTAAATACCTAGAATTAACAATTGATAAATCAGAAAGAAATATAGATGAGCTAGTGAAGGAAATGTGTGAAAAGCTACTTGCTAATACAGTAATTGAGGATTACCGCTATGAGGTGGAGGAGGTTGTTGCACAGTGAAGTTTGCAGTAATCGTATTTCCAGGATCCAATTGTGATGTTGATATGTTCCATGCGGTAAAGGATGAGCTTGGAGAAGAAGTAGAATATGTATGGCATGATACAGATAGTTTAGAAGGATTTGACGGAATATTGCTACCTGGAGGATTCTCTTATGGTGACTATCTTCGTACAGGAGCGATTGCAAGATTCAGTAATGTAATGAAAGAAGTAGTGAAAGCAGCAGAAGCAGGCAAACCAGTTCTTGGTGTATGTAATGGATTCCAAATATTATTAGAAGCAGGTTTACTGCCTGGTGCAATGAGAAGAAATGAAAGTTTAATGTTTATCTGTAAGCCAGTTGAACTACAGGTAGCAAATAATAATACGATGTTCTCCTCTGCATATAAGGAAAACGAAGTAATCACTGTCCCGATTGCGCACGGAGAAGGCAATTACTACTGTGATGAAGAAACATTAGCCAACTTAAAAGCAAATAATCAAATTGTCTTTACTTATAATGGTACAAATCCAAACGGAAGTTTAGAAAATATTGCTGGAATCACAAATGAAAAAGGAAATGTCCTTGGCATGATGCCACATCCAGAAAGAGCAGTAGATGAGCTATTAGGTGGAGCAGATGGTCTGAAAATATTTAAATCAATCGTTAGTCAGTGGAGGGAAGCAAATGTCGTTCAGCTTTGAGCCAAGTCCAGAACAAATTAAATCAGAAGAAATTTACAAACAAATGGGTGTGACGGATGAAGAGTTTGCGATGGTAGAAGGAATTCTTGGTCGCCTTCCTAACTATACAGAGATCGGGTTATTTTCCGTTATGTGGTCAGAACATTGTAGTTATAAAAACTCTAAGCCTGTATTAAAGAAGTTTCCGATAACAGGACCTCAAGTATTACAAGGACCTGGTGAGGGTGCAGGGATTGTAGATATCGGCGATGGCCAAGCGGTAGCGTTTAAAATCGAAAGCCATAACCATCCATCAGCTATTGAACCATATCAAGGAGCTGCAACAGGTGTAGGTGGAATTATCCGTGATGTATTCTCGATGGGGGCAAGACCAATTGCTATTCTTAACTCTTTACGATTTGGAGAATTGGATAATGAACGTACGAAATATCTATTTAAAGAAGTAGTTGCAGGAATTGCTGGCTATGGTAACTGTATTGGTATTCCGACAGTTGGCGGAGAAATTGCTTTTGATGATTCCTATGCAGGCAACCCGCTTGTTAATGCAATGTGTGTTGGTTTAATTAATCATGAGGATATTAAAAAAGGCCAGGCACACGGTGTTGGTAATACGGTAATGTATGTTGGTGCAAAAACAGGTCGTGACGGTATTCATGGTGCGACATTTGCTTCTGAAGAATTAACAGAGAACTCCGATGAAAAGCGTCCTGCTGTTCAAGTAGGAGATCCATTTATGGAAAAGCTTCTTCTTGAAGCGTGTCTTGAATTGATTCAATCAGATGCATTAGTTGGTATTCAAGATATGGGTGCTGCAGGACTGGCAAGCTCTAGTGCAGAAATGGCAAGTAAAGCAGGTTCTGGTATTGAAATGAATTTAGACTTAGTTCCACAGCGTGAAACAGGAATGACTGCCTATGAAATGATGCTTTCTGAATCACAAGAACGTATGTTGATTGTTGTGAAAAAAGGAAGAGAACAGGAAATCAAAGATCTTTTCCATAAATATGATTTAGAGGCAGTAGCAATTGGTGTTGTAACAGATGATAAAATGCTTCGTCTTCTTCATAAGGGAGAAGTAGTAGCAAATGTTCCAGCAGATGCTTTAGCAGAGGATGCACCTGTCTATCATAAGCCATCTAGTGAACCCGCTTATTACCGGGAGTTCCAAGTGATGGAAAACTATATTCCTACTGTAAAGAACTATGGGGAAACACTTATTAATCTATTAAAGCAGCCTACTATTGCAAGCAAAGAGTGGGTTTATGATCAATATGACTATATGGTTCGTACTAATACAGTAGTTGCACCAGGTTCTGATGCAGCAGTAGTACGTATTCGCGGAACGAAAAAAGCTTTAGCAATGACAACAGACTGTAATGCGAGATACTTATACTTAGACCCAGAAACAGGCGGCAAGATTGCAGTAGCAGAAGCAGCTCGCAATATCGTATGTTCTGGTGCAGAACCACTTGCTATTACTGACAACTTGAATTTTGGAAATCCAGAGAAACCGGAGATTTTCTGGCAAATTGAAAAAGCAGCAGACGGAATTAGCGAAGCTTGCTTAGCATTAAATGCACCAGTAATCGGCGGGAATGTCTCTTTATATAACGAAACGAATGGAACAGCTATTTACCCTACTCCTGTTATTGGAATGGTTGGATTAGTAAAAGATACGAAAGATATCACTACACAAAGTTTTAAAGCAGCTGGGGACTTAATCTATGTGCTCGGAGAAACAAAAGCAGAGTTTGGTGGAAGTGAATTGCAAAAAATGCTAGAAGGATCTATTTCTGGAAAAGCACCTTCCTTAGACTTAGAAGTGGAAAAAGCTTATCAACAAGCAGTTCTAGAAGCAATTCGCACAGGCGTTGTTGAGTCCGCTCATGATTTAGCTGAGGGTGGTTTGGCAGTTGCTGTTGCAGAAAGCTTAATTAGCTCAAAAGGCTTAGGAGCAAAAGTTAATGTTAAAGAAGATGCAGTAACAGCACTTTTCAGTGAATCACAATCACGTTTCTTGCTTTCTATTAAACCAGAAAACAAAGAGACTTTTGAAAAATTAGTTCCTGCTACACTAGTAGGAGAAGTTACAGATACAGCCGTTCTTACCATAAGCCAAGGGGAAACTATTCTAGTAAATGAACAGGTTGATTCGTTAATGGATGCCTGGAGAGGAGCAATTCCATGCTTGCTGAAATAAGAGGGTTAAACGAAGAATGTGGCATTTTTGGTGTTTGGGGACATGAGGATGCATCTCAATTAGCATATTATGGACTGCATAGCCTACAGCATCGTGGCCAAGAAGGAACTGGTATTGTAGCAACAGATGGGGAAAAGTTAAAAGGAATTAAAGGAGAAGGGTTAGTCTCCGAAATTTTTACCCAAGAAGCAATTAAAGAATTGTCTGGAAAAGCTGCAATTGGGCATGTACGTTATGCAACAGCAGGAGGCGGAGGATATGAAAATGTCCAGCCTCTTCTGTTCCATTTCCAAAGCGGAAGCATGGCACTTGCCCACAACGGAAATTTGGTAAATGCGACAGCTTTAAAAAGCCAGCTTGAAGCACAAGGAAGTATTTTTCAAACAAGCTCTGATACAGAAGTTCTTGCCCATTTAATTAGAAGAGGCGGTTTTTCGGCATTTAAGGAAAGAGTGAAAAATGCGCTGACAATGATAAAAGGAGCGTATGCTTTTCTTATCTTAACGGAAACAGAATTAATGGTTGCCCTAGATCCAAATGGCATGCGTCCCCTTTCTTTAGGAAAATTAGGAGATGCGTATGTTGTTGCATCTGAAACATGTGCATTTGACGTAGTCGGAGCGGAGTTTGTTCGTGATATTTTACCAGGCGAACTTTTAATCATTGATGACAACGGCTTCCGTTCAGAGATGTTCTCTGTCGCTTCTAATATTGCCATGTGCACAATGGAGTATGTTTATTTCTCTAGACCGGATAGCAATATAAATGGAATCAATGTGCATACTGCTCGTAAAAATCTTGGGAAAAGATTAGCAATCGAGGCACCTATTGAAGCAGATGTAGTAACTGGAGTACCGGATTCTAGTATTTCAGCAGCAATCGGATATGCGGAAGCTACTGGTATTCCGTATGAGCTTGGTTTGATTAAAAATCGCTATGTTGGTCGAACATTTATTCAGCCTTCCCAGTCTCTTCGTGAGCAAGGTGTTAAGATGAAGCTTTCTGCTGTACGCGGAGTAGTAGAAGGAAAAAGAGTAATTATGGTCGATGATTCAATCGTTCGTGGCACAACAAGTAAACGTATTGTGACTATGTTAAGAGAAGCAGGAGCAACAGAAGTGCACGTCCTAATCAGTTCCCCACCAATTAAAAATCCTTGCTTCTATGGAATTGATACATCAACAAAAGAAGAGTTGATTGCATCGAAATATTCAGTAGAAGAACTTCGTGAATTAATTGGAGCTGACTCTCTTATCTTCCTAAGCACAGAAGGAATGATTGATGCAATTGGCAGAACAGATGATGGGGAAAATAGAGGACATTGCCTTGCTTGCTTTACTGGTAGGTACCCAACAGAAATTTATCCCAACGCGGATCATCCATACGAGAAAGTATAAAGATAAGAAGCTAAGATCCAAATGGAATGAAAAAAATTATACTTCTGTAACTGTTAAAAATAAAAGAAAAGCGGCATGAATAAATGTCGCTTTTCCACCTGAATCAAACTAGACTTTTCGATATTTTAGGAGGCATAAAATGGCTGAAGCTTATAAACAAGCAGGAGTTAATATAGAGGCAGGCTATGAAGCAGTGACAAGAATGAAAAAGCATGTGAAAAAAACAACTCGTCCAGGTGTTATGGGTGGATTAGGCGGATTTGGCGGCATGTTCGATTTATCTGTCCTTCATTTAAATAATCCTGTTTTGGTATCAGGGACAGATGGAGTAGGAACAAAGTTAATGCTTGCTTTTATGCTTGATAAGCATGACACAATTGGAATTGATGCTGTGGCAATGTGTGTGAACGATATTGTCGTTCAAGGGGCAGAACCTATCTATTTCCTTGACTATATTGCTTGTGGAAAAGCAGACCCTAGTAAAATCGAGGCGATTGTCAAAGGAATTGCAGATGGCTGTGAACAAGCCGGCTGTGCTTTAGTTGGCGGTGAAACTGCTGAGATGCCAGGAATGTATGATGAGGAAGAATATGATTTAGCAGGATTTGCTGTCGGAGCTTGTGAAAAAGAAAAGCTAGTAACTGGCGAAAAAATCCAAGCTGGAGATGTATTGATTGGCCTAGCATCAAATGGAATTCATAGCAATGGCTACTCTCTTGTCCGAAAATTATTTTTTGACAAAGCCAATATGTCTCTATCTGATTATATCGAGGAATTCGGTTGTACGTTAGGAGAAGAATTGATCAAGCCGACTAAAATTTACGTCAAATCAGTGCTATCTGCTTTAAAGGAATTTGAGATTAAAGGTCTTGCTCATATTACTGGCGGCGGCTTTATCGAAAATATTCCAAGAATGCTTCCAGAAGGCTTCGGAATGGAACTGGATGAATCAAACTGGGAAGTACCAGCTGTTTTTGAAAAAATGGAGCAAATTGGTGAAATCGATCGTAAAGAAATGTATAACATCTTTAATATGGGCACTGGAATGGTGCTTGCTGTCAGCAAAGAAGAAGAGGAGCAAGTAATTGACCATTTTACTCGTATTGGGGAAAAGGCGTATACAATTGGTAAAGTAACAGATGACGGGGAAATAAATATCATCCTCAAATAGTGTTGGAGGAATGTATATGAAGCGGATTGCTGTTTTTGCTTCTGGTAATGGTTCAAACTTTCAGGCAATAGTAAATGCGGTAAAACGAGAGGAGCTAAATACCTCTATTACCCTATTAGTCTCTGATAAACCGGGAGCTTTTGTTATTGATAGAGCGATGAAGGAAGAAATACCTACCTTTGTTTTTGCAGCGAAGAATTATCAGGAAAAGGCAAACTATGAACGAGAGATTTTAAAGCATTTAAAAGCAAATGAAGTTGACTTAATTGTTCTAGCAGGATATATGAGATTAATAGGTGAAACACTTTTACAAGCTTATTCTGGAAAAATTATCAATATTCACCCGTCGCTATTGCCAGCTTTTCCAGGCAAGGACGCAATTGGCCAAGCATTAAAGGCTAAAGTTTCGCAAACAGGCATCACGATTCATTACGTTGACGCTGGAATGGATACAGGCCCCATCATTGCCCAAGAGGCCATTACTTTGTCAGACAAAGAAACAAGAGAAAGCATTCAGGAAAAAATTCAAGCATTGGAGCACCGACTTTATCCAAGCGTTATACAACACTTACTTCATAAAAAAGAAGTATTCCATCAATAGACGAACAGATAAACTAAAAAGACCATCATACTTAAGATATCAACAGGCATGAAATATCAGGGGGAATAATGATGAAAAAAAGAGCGTTAATTAGTGTTTCTGATAAAACAGGTATTACAGATTTTGCAAAAGAGCTACATGAATTAGGATTTGAGTTAATTTCTACAGGCGGAACAAAAAAAGCAATTCAAGATAGTGGGATTCCTGTAATGAGTGTTAGCGAGGTCACTGGATTTCCTGAAATTCTAGAAGGAAGAGTGAAAACATTAAATCCGTATATTCATGGTGGGTTGCTTGCGAAATTTAATGAGCCAAGCCATATTGCCCAATTAGAAGAGCATAAAATTGACCCAATTCAAATCGTTTGTGTTAATTTATATCCTTTCCAACAAACGATTGCTAAGCCAGATGTAACGGTGGAAGATGCGATTGAAAATATAGATATCGGCGGACCAACAATGCTTCGTGCTTCAGCAAAGAATCACCAGTATGTAACGGTAGTGGTAGATCCTGTTGATTATCAAACCGTTATTTCTGAATTAAAGCAAGATAAGGAAGTATCGTTTGAAACGAGACGAAGACTTGCAGCAAAAGTATTCCGTCATACAGCAGCTTATGATGCTATGATTGCAGAATATATGACAGAGCTTACGCAAGAAGAAACACCAGAAAAATTAACAGTTACATATGAGTTGAAGCAATCCTTGCGCTATGGAGAGAATCCACATCAAAAGGCAGCATTTTACCGTAAACCACTTGGATCTGATTTCTCGATTGCTAATGCAACTCAATTACATGGAAAAGAACTATCTTATAACAATATCAACGATGCAGATGCAGCAATCCAAATTGTAAAAGAGTTTGCAGAGCCTGCTGCAGTTGCGATTAAGCATAGTAATCCATGTGGAGTTGGAACAGGAGAAGATATTTTTACTGCTTTCACAAAAGCTTTTGAAGCAGATCCAGTTTCTATCTTCGGTGGGATTATTGCGTTAAATAGAGAAGTAGATGCAGAGACAGCTCAAAAACTACATGAAATTTTCTTGGAAATTGTCATCGCCCCTTCTTATTCCCAAGAGGCTTTAGACATTTTACAAGGAAAGAAAAATATTCGTTTATTAACAATTCCTTTTGGAACAGGTGGCAGCAAAGAAATGAAATTCACTTCTATTGAGGGTGGATTATTAACACAAGATTTTGACCGCTATTCTTTAGATGATGCAACGATTACAATCCCTACAGAGAAGAAACCTACAGATGAAGAGTGGGAAGCTCTTAAATTCGGCTGGAAAATCGTTAAGCATGTTAAATCAAATGCAATTGTAGTGAATAACAAAGAAATGACACTTGGGGTTGGTGCTGGCCAAATGAATCGCGTCGGGTCTGCAAAAATTGCCTTAGAACAGGCTGGTGAGAAAGCAGTGGGTGCAGTGTTAGCATCTGATGCATTTTTCCCAATGGATGATACGGTTGAAGCGGCTGCCAAAGCAGGAGTTACAGCGATTATTCAAACAGGTGGAAGTATTCGTGAT
Organism: Niallia sp. Sow4_A1; assembly: GCF_052116745.1. NCBI lineage: Bacteria > Bacillati > Bacillota > Bacilli > Caryophanales > Bacillaceae > Niallia > Niallia sp. Sow4_A1. Next base: position 13,207 of record NZ_JBQKKM010000075.1, read on the forward strand.
GAAGATTCCATCAAAAAAGCAAATGAATATGGAATTGCAATGGTATTAACAGGAGTAAGACATTTCAAACATTAATATCTTTAAGCTTGGGGGATATAAGAGAATGAAAGTACTCGTTATTGGCCGCGGTGGTCGGGAGCATGCAATTTGTACAAAAGTAAGGGAAAGTGAAAAAGTGGACACTGTTTTTGTGGCGCCAGGAAATGTTGGAATGACCGATGTCGCAGAACGTATTGCGATAGAAGAAACAGAGGTAGCGAAACTGGTCGATTTTGCCTTAACGCAAAAGATTGATTTAACTATTGTAGGTCCAGAAGTACCGTTACTTCTTGGGGTGGTTGATCAGTTTCAAGCTGCTGGCTTAAAAGTTTTTGGCCCAAATCAACGTGCCGCTGAAATAGAAGGAAGCAAATCATTCGCTAAAGACTTAATGAAGAAATATCAAATTCCAACTGGAGAATACCAAACTTTTTCTGATTATAAGGCGGCGAAAGCGTATATTGAGGAAAAAGGTGCACCAATTGTTATTAAAGCAGACGGATTAGCAGCAGGAAAAGGTGTAACTGTTGCAATGAACATGGAAGAGGCACTAGAGAGCATCCAGGAAATGCTTGTTGGCGAAAAATTCGGAAGTGCTTCTGCAACAGTCGTTATTGAGGAATTTTTAGCTGGCGAAGAATTTTCTTTAATGTCCTTTGTGGATGGAGATACGGTAATACCTTTGGAAATTGCCCAAGATCATAAACGTGCCTTTGATGGAGATAAAGGGCCAAATACAGGGGGGATGGGAGCTTATTCTCCTGTTCCACACATCGATCCAGAAATCGTGCAAACGGCAATTGAAACAATAGTCAAACCAACTGCAAAAGCGATGATAGCAGAAGGCAGAACATTTACAGGCATTTTATATGCTGGCTTAATCGCTACAGATAAAGGGCCAAAGGTAATCGAATTTAATGCAAGACTAGGTGATCCAGAAACACAAGTTATCTTACCGCGCATGAAGTCCGATTTAGTGGAAGTTATTTTGTCTGTATTAAATGGAGACACTCCAACTATTGAATGGTATGAAGAGGATATGCTAGGAGTAGTTATTGCGTCAAAAGGCTATCCGGAGGCATATGAAAAAGGCGTTGTTATCCATGGCTTAGACAAAATGGAAGATGTCTCTATTTTTCATGCTGGAACGAACTTAAATGAAGCAGGGGCATTTACAACTGATGGCGGTCGAGTTTTATTAATTGCTGCCAAGAGCCATACTTTAAAAGATGCACAGGATAAAGTATATAAAGAGCTAGAGAAATTAGAGAGCGATGGCGTTTTTTATCGAAATGACATCGGCTTTAAAGCGATAAAATAAGAAGGAATCTCCGTATGTAGCATTGATTTAGTCGATGATTGCATATGGGGATTCTTTTGTTAATGGTATATGGTGTGGTAATAGAGGAAGAGGAAGCGTCTCTAAGCCCAAAATCAAGCAAAAGCCGCCTTCGAGGTAACAGAGGAGTCGTCTCTGAGCCCAAAATCAAGCAAAAGCGCCCTTCAAGGTAACAGAGGAGTCGTCTCTGAGCCCAAAATCAAGCAAAAGCGCCCTTCAAGGTAACAGAGGAGTCGTCTCTGAGCCCAAAATCAAGCAAAAGCGCCCTTCGAGGTAAC